>CAZSFH010000230.1:0-4339 GCA_964606115.1 uncultured Planctomycetia bacterium
CCTACGGAGGCGTTGCCTGTCTTGAGCATTCCGGGAAGTTGTTCGCGATCGGAGGCTCTCCGTTTGAACGTCCGGGTGGATGTGGACTGGAAAATACCTGGCTCTTTGACTACGACAGCAAAGAGTGGACCAACACGAGACCGGACGGGTATGCCCCGAATCCGAGGTGCGGGAACTGGGCCGACTACGATCCCGAGAGGGAGCAGGTCTGGTTCGTGGACAAAAACTCCCTGCTTCTTTATGACGATCAAGAGAATGCCTGGACCCGGAAGAGTGCCTTTAACATCAAGTATGACACCGGCGTCGTTCTGGACCCGAAGCGTCGTCGGATTTACGCGATCGGAAAAGGAATCACATGGTACTACGACATTGAAAAAGACAGGCTGCACAAAATTCAGACCCGGGGAGGGGGTGACATCGTAAAACGATCCCAGATGGGCCTGGACTACGATCCCGTCACGGACCGAATTGTCGTCTGGGATGGGAAACCGGAGGTCTGGTCCCTGAATCCGGAAACCCACACATGGAATTCACACAGAGCCAAAGGGGCTCCCGTGGATACGGATAAAAAGAAGTTTGTGCAGCGGGTTTACGGCCGCTGGCGGTACGTGCCCTCGGTGAACGCGTTTATCACCGTGACAAGCGTTGACGCGGACGTGTATTTTTACAAGTTATCCGTCGGCACGGGATCGAAATAGCCCAATTGCTTGGCGCTCCATCCAGGGCGGTTAGTGGAATACACTCATCCGGATCAGGACGTATCTATGATTGTTCAATCACGCGGGAGACGGCTCCTCCACAGGTTTTGCATGTTCCCTGCAGCAGCAGGTCCCCACCGCTTATTTTTCCCTCGACGTCAACGATTGTGACCATTTCTTCGCATTGGACGCAGTGTACGTTCGATAACAATTTCTCGCGCACACCTTCGGGAATGTCGCGCCACGCCTGTTTCGCCGGTTCTGTGAAGTTATTGTTCATTGATTGCTTTTTTTTAATTGGAACGAAGGCATCCTTGCCAATGGCAGTGAATTAAGAGAATCGCGGGGGAATATTCCATTTTGTGTCGGTGAATCATGGATCGTCCCATCCGATCCATTTCCCCGCGTTGCGGGGAAATCCGTCATACCGGACACGGGGATACCCCGGGTTTCGCTCGCTGTGCTTCGCTCAACCCGGGGCTGGCATTGTCTACCCCCTTCGGGGGTTCGGGGACCGCTCGTTCACACGTTCCCGCGTTCTGTACGGAGACCGAACATCTACGGATCACCGTCGGGAGCGTGTTCCGTTGTCCTCCGCGAAGCGAAGTGGACGTGTTTTTTATGAAAAGACCGGTCACCGAACGACAATTTACAATCGTTTGCGATCAAAATCCTATCCATCTCCGATCCGGTTCCACAGACTTAAAACCGGCACCCGTTCGCTCCACGGCAAACTCCAAAAAAACAGACGAAGCCCTCAAAAATCCCGGCCCCGCGTGCACGGAAAATCGGATCACTCTGCACGGTACCCGGGATTTCCACGATCAGAACGATGCAGATAGATCATCTTCCGGTCCCCCTGAACCCCGGAGGTGTGACATCGTCATCGCCCCCCCGGTTGAGCGAGTAAAAACGAGCGAAACCGGGGGCTTTCATGATGCAGTTCTTAAAAGCGGTTAACGGTTGATTTTTTCGATACACTGGGCGACCAGCGCCGTCCACCCCGTCTGATGACTCGCCCCGCAGCCGCGGCCGGTGTCCCCGTGGAAATACTCGTAAAACAGGATTCGATCCGACCAGTCCGTTTCGTCCGGTTTCTTGCGGTAGCGGTCGTCGTTGCCGTGACAGGCTCGGGTACCGTCCTCGTCCTGACGGAAGAGGTCGACCAGTCGGTCGGCGACTTCGTGGGCGGCTTCATCCAGGGTCCTTTCCCGACCGCTTCCCTGAGGGACCTCCACGGTTATCCGGTCTCCGTAATAGTAATTATACCGCTCGAGGGCTTCGATCAGCAGGAAGTTAATGGGAAACCAGATCGGACCGCGCCAGTTGGAATTGCCTCCGAACATGCCCGACCGAGATTCCGCCGGCTCGTATCGAACGGTCCGCTTCTCGCCCGATACCTCCGTGACGAAAGGATGTTCTTCATGGTATTTCGATACGGATCGAATGCCGTACTCCGAAAGGAATTCGTCCTCGTCGAGGAGATACGACAGGACGCTCTCCAGTCGTTCTTTTGAAAGAAGAGCGAGAAGCTGCAGGTTCCGGTCCGCACTGCACTGATCCGCCTCGGAAAAATCACAGGTGATCCGCTTCATGATTTCCGGCCGGTTTTTCTTATACCACTGGCATCGTTCTTGGAATCCCGGCAGTGCTTCCATGACCTCCTCGTCGATGGGTTCAACGGCAATCAGCGGCATTAATCCGACGAGCGACCGGATGTTCAGAGGTTTCAGTTCCCCGTTCGCGTGAATGTGATCGTAGAAGAACCCATCCTCGCCGTCCCAGAGACCGGTGCCCCCGAGATGGTTCATGGCGTCGGCAATGGTGACAAAATGATCGAAGAATTTCATGGCCATTTCGTCGTACGTGGGGTCGTCCCGTCCCAGCTCAAGGGCCATGTTCAGCATGGTGCCGCAGTAGAACGCCATCCAGGCCGTGCCGTCCGCCTGCTCGAGGTGTCCCCCGCCGGGAAGTTCCATGGAGCGATCGAACACCCCGATGTTGTCCAGTCCCAGGAACCCTCCTCCAAACACGTTGTTCCCTTCCCGGTCCTTCCGGTTAACCCACCAGGTAAAATTTAACAGCAATTTTCGAAAACAGCTCTTCAGAAACGATCGATCCCGTTCTCCTTTTGGCGCCGTCATTTTGTATACACGCCACACCGCCCACGCGTGGACCGGAGGATTTGCGTCGGAGAATCCGAATTCGTAAGCCGGGATGGCACCGTTCGGATGCATGTACCGCGCCTCCAGGAACAGTTCCAGCTGGTCTTTCGCAAATTCGGGATCAAGGCGGGCAAGGCTGAGCGTGTGAAACGCAAGGTCCCACGCCGCGTACCAGGGATACTCCCACTTGTCCGGCATGGAGATGACGTCCCGGTTGTGCAGGTGCTGCCAGTCGTCGTTACGGCCCTGTTGATGTTCGGGGGGCGGTGCCGGTTGAGCCGGATCGCCTTTCTGCCAGGTCGACACGTCGTAGAAATAAAACTGCTTCGTCCACAGAAGCCCGGCGTACGCCTCTCGGCTGATGGTTCGGTCCTCCTCCGTCGCCTCCTCCGGGAGGACCGACTCGTAAAAGGTGTCCGCTTCCTGCTTTCGCTCCGTGAAGGTGGTATCAAACGATTCGTTGTCAATGCCTTCCGCGGTGTCATTGGCGGGAGCAAGCCGGCAACGGACCTCACGAGAGACGCCGGGCGGAAGGTCAAATTGCACGTGGGCTCCCGCTTTTGTTCCGACCTGATCCGGGTTCACCGCATCCTCGACGCCATCGATCAGATAACTATGAAAAGCGTCCTTTACGTAATCCGATTCGTTTGGTGCGTCAAACAGGCGTTCCAGGTTCGATTCATTGTTCGTAAACAACCACTCCGGCTCCCCGTTCTCGGGAGCGGTGACCTCGAACCGGTAGGACCCAAGTGATTCGTGTTCGGTGATGACCGAGGATCCCTCTCGTTTCAGGGTGGGTTCGTGCCAGTACCCGTCCTCCTCTTCTCGGCCCCAGATCCACGTGTTGCGAAACCACAGGGTTGGAATCAGGTGCAGCGGTGCGGCTTCGGGTCCACGGTTGATGACCCGTAACCGAATGAGAAGTTCCCGCGGGCTGCGTTTCGCGTACGTCACAAACACGTCAAAATATCGATCGTCTTCAAACACCCCGGTATCCACGAGCTCGTATTCATCGTCCTCTTTTCCTCTCCGCCGATTCTCCCGGACCAGTTCCGAATACGGAAACGCCTGCTGGGGATATTTATACAACCCTTTCATGTAGGAATGGGTGGGGGTGCCGTCCAGGTAATAATAACATTCCTTGACGTCTTCCCCGTGATTTCCTTCGTGTCCGGTGAGGCCGAACAGGCGTTCTTTCAGGATGGGATCGTTTTCGTTCCAGAGGGCGGGGGCAAAGCAGAGCCGGCAGTCCCGGTCCGTAAATCCGAGCAACCCGTCCTCTCCCCAGCGGTAGGTTCGACTGCGCGCCTGTTCGTGCGTGAAGGCATCCCAGACGCCTCCGTGATCGGAATAATCCTCCCGGACCGTGCCCCATTGCCGTGCGGAGAGATAGGGCCCCCATAATTTCCAATCCTGTTGATGCTGTTTGGTTTCCTGGAGTCGTTTTATTTCGTCGGACATCATCCGTGACAACAC
>CAZSFH010000231.1:0-847 GCA_964606115.1 uncultured Planctomycetia bacterium
ACCTGCGGTTCCTCCCAGTTAAATCGTCGCGCCCAGTACGGACACGCCGCCTGGCAGTAGCGGCAGCCGATGCACCATTCGTAGTCGACCACGACGATGCCGTCCGGCTCCTTCCACGTCGCCCCCACCGGACAAACTTCCACACAGGGCGGGTTTTCACACTGGTAACACTGGGTCCCCAGGTAGAAATGTCCTTCCGCGGGCACCTGGTGGGAGTAATCCGCATTTCCACCGTGAAGGTCCGGCGAATGTTTCTTTTCCTTTTCAAAAATGCGGATGTACTGCATGTTGCTGGACCGGTCCAGGTTGTTCTCCTCGATGCATCCCCGAACGCATTCCCGGTATCCTTCACATTTTGAAATATTAAATGCGTACCCGTACAGCACGCCCGGAATGGCATCTTTTCCGCTGATGTTCGTTCGGACGCCGCGTTCCTTTTTATAGCGCTTCTCGAGACGCTCGATGCGGCGTTTCTTCTCCTTTTCGGTCATGAGCCGATAATTCTCCTGGAAAAACGCCGCGTCCTGTGCCGCCCGATTGTCCGGTCCGCCGCCGAACAAAGAAAGCGAACTTGCGCCGGCCATCGCGCCACCGATCGCCGCTGCGCCCGCTCCCATCGTTTTCAGGGCCTCCCGGCGGGTCATGTCGTCGCCGGTATCGGCGTTGCCTCCGCATCCGCTTCCGGATCCCCCGCACGAACCGGCATCGGACGTCGAACCGACGTGGATGGACGGTCCACTGCTTTTCTCCTGTTCACGTCCCCCGGCGGAGGGACCGCAGGTGGAACAACCGGACGTCATGGAGGAAACGGGACATCCTCCGCATCCGCCGGAACCGGAACTGTTCG
>CAZSFH010000231.1:892-4285 GCA_964606115.1 uncultured Planctomycetia bacterium
CTCCTTATTTATGTTTCTCTAACGAGCGATCGGGAAACGAAGGACCCTTCGCGGGCCAGCGTTTTTTAAACGCCGGATCATGAGGATCGTGACAGGTCGTACAGTTGTAACGGACGGACGGGCCCTGCCAGAATTTGTGCTGTTTTCCGTGGGCTCCTCCTTTCCAGTCCCGCACCTGTTTGCCGTGGCAGGTCTTACAGAGCTGATCCGGACGGTCAAACGACACTTCACGACCGTCGGGCGATTGCAGCGCATCGGCGGATTCGTTTCCGTGACAGGTGGAACAGCTCATGGTTCCGTTCTCGCCGTGCCTGACGTCGATCCGCCAGTGTGCTTTTCGTTTGTTGTTCCCGGTCGTCGACGACGAAACAGTGGTCCCGCCGGACTCGTGACAGCTCGAGCAGGGATAGCGTTTCATTTCCTGCGTTCGGGTACGGGTGTAGAAATCGCTTCCGTCCTCGTTCGAAACCCGGACGGTATTTTCCGCATCCAGCAACGGATCTTTGAATTCGGTTGACCCGGATTTCACCGGGGATGATTCGGCCTGCTTCATTCGTTCCTGAAGAGAACGTTCCCGTTCCCGCTCACAGGCCATCATTGAAAGAATCAAGCCCGAAAGCAGCATGATTTTCATGAGTACGGTTTTCTCAATCATCCGATTCACGCTTCCATAATTCATCGGTGCGTTTCGGCTGGTGACACTGACGGCAATTCGAGCGATCGGGATGATCCGTGCGGAGTCCTTCCACGGCACCGGGCCCGGAATGACACGAAACGCAGAACGTGCGATACTGGAGATCGTGAGGGATCCGAGGGGGAGCGGACGGAAGCCCCGGTCGATCGTTTCCCGGCGGCGTCACCGTTTTCCAGTCCGTCTTTCGAAACGTTTTCTCGGTCCCGGCGGGCTGGTGACACTGCCGGCAGTTCTGCATCTCGTCCCGCAGGTGCGGGGTCACCGGCGCATACGCCTCAAACTTCTCCGCGTACCCGCCTTCCTCGTGACAGCTCTGACAGTCCGATTTCTCCACCCCGTTTTCCTTCACGTCGTGTGGAATGACCGGAGGCGCACCGGGGTATGCCCGCCGTTCCAGATATTCCGCGATGGTTCGATTTCCTTCCTGCGTGGTCGCCGACCAGGGCGCATCTTTAACGGATTTCATCGGGCCCGCCTCGCGCAGGAGGGGTTCACCCGAGTCGGAGACCTGCTGCGACGCACGCGGGCCTCTCTGGTTCTCCACGGGCCCGGAGCGAACGTACAGCTCAATCACCACGAAAAACAGGGAGATCGAGACGACGCAGCAAACGATGAGCAACAGTCGTTTTTTTTCATTCGTTTTCATGGTTTCTCAAGTCGAACGGCACATTTTTTGTAGTCCGGCTGTTTCGAGAGCGGACAATACGCGTCCAGGGTCAATTCGTTAATCAGCTTGCTCTCATCGAAAAAGGGAACAAACACGGACCCGGGCGCCGGCCGTCCCCGTTCGTTAATGGAGACCGGGAGAACGATCTCTCCGCGCCGGCTGACCAGTCGGATGGGATCATTGTTCCCCACCCCCAGCTGCTTCGCGTCATGGGGATGAAGCTCGACGTACGCGTTCGGGACGGACTGATGCAGAGCCGGGATGCGGCGGGTCATCGACCCGGTGTGCCAGTGCTCCAGCACCCGTCCCGTGGTCAGCCAGTACGGATATTCCTCGTCCGGGGTCTCCGCCGGAAGTTCGTAGGGGCGAAACCAGAGGTCGGCCCGGTGATCGGGTTTTCCGTAGAAGTCAAACGCTCCGTCTCCGCTTGCGGCGGGGTCTCGGTTTACGTTGTACCGCCACTTCGTGGAGCGGCCGTTCACGTACGGCCAGATCACGCCCGGCTCTTCCGTCAGCACGTCGTAAGGGGCCATGCGGTGTTTGTCGTTGTCGTGGAACTGAATGTATTCCTTCCACAGCTTCTCGATGTGCTCGTCTTTGTCCCACGGAAACAGGTTCTCGAAGCCCATGCGCCGTGCCACCTCAATGATCTGCCACGTGTCACTCATGGCGTCCCCGGGCGGATCGATCATCTTTTCCCAGTGCTGGGTCCGCCGTTCCGAGTTTCCGAACAGGCCTTCTCGTTCGATCCACATGGCGGCGGGCAAAATCACGTCCGCCACGTCGGTGGTCGGCGTGGGATAGATATCGGAGACCACGACAAACCGGTCGTCTTTCTGAGCTCCCTCCCGGTATCGCTTCAGCTTCGGCATGGTGACCATCGGGTTGGTCACCTGAATCCACATGAAGTTGATATCGCCGCGATCCAGCGCCCGGAACATGGAAACGGTGTGGTGGGAGGGGCTGTCCGGAATGCGATCTTCCGGAACGTCCCAGATACGAGAGGCCAATTTTCGATGCTCCTCATTCATCACCACCCCGTGCGGGAGCTTGTGGGTCAGGGTCCCGACCTCACGGACGGTACCGCATGCGCTGGGCTGACCGGTCAGGGAGAAGGGACCGTTGCCGGGTTTGGAAATTTTTCCGGTAAGAAGGTGGATATTGTAAATCAGATTGTTCATCCACGTGCCGCGGCTGTGCTGGTTCACGCCCATGCACCAGTAGGAGACGACGTCGCGTCCCGGATCGCCGTAGAGGGACGCAAGGTAGTGAATGTGTTTCGGTTTCATGCCAATTTCATCCGCCACGTTCTCGGGTCGGTAATCCGACAGGTACTCCCGGTACGCTTCGAAGTCGATTTCCTTTGCGTCCTCCTTGAACGAGAAGTGTTCTTTCAGTCCGTACCCGATGTCGGTTTTTCCCTTGTGAAACGAGACGTGGTTCTGAATGAACTCGCGGTTAATCAAATCCCGGTCGATCAGGTCGTAACAGATCGCGTTGGCAAGAGCAAGATCCGTCTGCGGCTTGAACAGAAACGATCGATCGGCGCCCTCGCTGGTTCG
This sequence comes from uncultured Planctomycetia bacterium, assembly GCA_964606115.1. GTDB lineage: Bacteria > Planctomycetota > MHYJ01 > CAYXQY01 > CAYXQY01 > CAYXQY01. The sequence goes on from CAZSFH010000231.1 coordinate 3,816, forward strand.
CGTGCGTCGCGTGGCGAGGTCGATAATTCGTCCCTCTTCCACCTTGTCCCGGCGTGCGAGCAACCGGGAAAACAGCACCGGATGACACTCCGCCATGTTGTTTCCCCACGTCACGAACGTGTCCGCGTGATCGATGTCCTCGTAACATCCCATCGGTTCGTCCAGTCCGAAACTGGTCAGGAATCCCACCACCGCGCTGGCCATGCAGAGGCGGGCGTTGGCTTCGAGGTTGTTCGTTCCGATGCCCCCCTTCATGAATTTCGACGCCGCGTAGCCGTCCGGAATCGTCCACTGGCCCGACCCGTACATGGACACCGCGTCTTCTCCTTCTTCCTCGATGGTTTCCGACATTTTTTCTGCGACCAGGTCCAGTGCTTCCTCCATTGGCACTTCTTTCAATTCTCCGTCCTTCCGAACCATCGCTTTTTCAAGACGATCTTCTCCGTAGATGGATTGTACGGAGTGATATC
>CAZSFH010000232.1:0-1865 GCA_964606115.1 uncultured Planctomycetia bacterium
GGATCCGTTCTGGATCTGGTGTGAATTTCATGTGGACGATGAAAAGGCCGTTGATGAAACAACCCTGTACGATGAATACATGATGAAAAGAGGCGTCGCATGGGAGGATGAATGGGTACAGGAAAATTGATTTTTCCGGGTTCGGAGATGACAATTCGCCCCGGTATTTTCTGCGTTTCACCGAACATGTTCATTCAAAAAGGGAGTTTTATGCGGCAGCTCCGTTCCTGGATTGGCCCGTATCTATCATTTGTTCTTTCTTTCATCTCCCCGTTTGCCCACCGAACGAATCGGTGCTGGATGTTCATCATCATCGGTCTCACCGCCTCCTGCACCGCCATGCCAGACGCCGAGAACGCACGTGATCAGCTGGCCAAAAACCAGCAGGCGTATCTGGATCGCATCAAGAACGGGGATCAATTTAGCGAGATTACCGTGACGTACGACGATCCGTTCTTCGAAGCCCGGGACGGGGTGACCGGCCAAACGTTACTCATGGCGAAAGATCCGGTCAGGGTCGCTCACTGGGCCATGACGATGGCGGACGTGACGTATCTGAAGGACGGCCGATATGAATTTGGCCGAACCCTTGAGGTTCCTCGATCGAACGTCACGCTGATCATCGGGAAAGACGTGATCGTCAGGCCTGCCGACAATGCAAGGCTCACCCGGATTTCGGAAGGGCACGGGACGTACCGGACGATGATTCGGGTCACGAAACGAAATCACGTCCGTATCATCAATCTCGGCACGATCGTATCTCCGGACATCGGCGTTCTTTTCGACGGCCGAAACGCGGGAAAAGTGGGAATTCAAAACGGAACGGTTTTCTCCACGGGCCCCTTGAAATGCAGCGAAGGGTTCTGGATCGTGGACACGGCCAATTTTCATGTGCCGGTCCTGATCGGGAATCAGGAACTGCAAAATGCCCCGCTCGTTCTCGAGGGCAATGAAAACGCGAAACTGGGTTTTATCGCGGGCCTCCTGGGCAAATCAAACCGAGAGGGCGAAACCGTGGACCTGAACAGTTTCAACAAACAGACAAAGATCGATACCATCCTCACCTGGACCCCGACCGGAACCCGGGATGAAGTCCTGGACGTGAACAACTCCCCCGGCACGAAAACCAATCGGGTGATAAGCTACGGATCGAAAGAAAAGACACAGATGACCACGATTGCAACGTATGGTATGAATGGACGACGATTGACCCAGAAACCGTATATTGATCATTCGCAGGGAACGGAAACAAAATCGGAAATGATGAGACCCGGACCGGTTCAGGAGTGGAAACGTTCGGTGGAAATTCCCGGTTTTCCGCGTCAACTTCCCGTCATGACCATCAATGTGTCCCTGACGGCGATCTTCGAAGACGGCTCGGAAGAGGAGGTTTTCTCCAGGAACGTTCGGTTCAACCTCGATCCTTCCCCGTAGTTTCGATCTGGCCCGGAACGATACCCGGGTTCCCCTCCGACGTCGAACTGCTGACGAGGCCGGCATGCGAATGTGCAAGCTTGCGTGAGATTCATGAGAAACGTGAGAGGGGGAAAAGGGTCCTGCGTCGTGCATCAAGCGCCGAGCGTCGAGTGAATATCATGCAATCGGCGGCGGGCGATTGGCCACAGGCAAATCGATCGATTTTCAGTTTGTTGCAGGACCGTTCCGTTCTGGATGCTTTTTTTGCGCGATCGCCTATCGGTCACTTTTCATGCTGGTACGTTCCAGACGATCCATTCCCTCGCTTGCGCTCGGGAAACCGTTTCTTTCGTGTCCTGGATCACCCCGGGGTTTCGCTTCGCTCAACCCCGGGCTTGCCTGTTCGACACCGCTCGGGTCGCTGGGGTACCGGGGGAAGTGTGAGGGTT
>CAZSFH010000232.1:1875-4229 GCA_964606115.1 uncultured Planctomycetia bacterium
ACGGGTCGTGTGTTTTGTCTTCGGTGACTGGCTACGGGTTCAACGCATTCAAACCACCGCTCTTCCTTTCGTGTCGAACGTGTTGACGAGGAGCTTCAACTCGTCTTCGACGTCAGCTCCCCCCGGCCTGCGATCCCGGACTCCTGCGGGGCTTTTTCAACTGACGGTCTTCCGCTGAATTACTTTTGTTGAATCTTCAGGGTTCTGGTTTTCTCCTGTTTCTGTTCGACGCGGACGGTGGAGATCCGTTCGGTGTTCACGGCGATCGCGTAACAGAAGTACTGCATGACCTCGGTCCCGAATTCACCCTGGACCTCCCGCTCCACGCGAATCGTTAGCTGACCGTCGCCTTTGACCCGGGGCGTGAACTGGACCTTCACGTTTCCACGGGATTCGGTGTGGCGCAGAAGAATCAGCGCTTCCTGTTCAAAATCAACTTCCGCCTGTTTCAATGCATTGATGAATCGGGCCAGGCGAGGGTCGGGTTCGGGAGAGGTGTTTTTTTTAGATTCGTCCCCCGTACGTTTTTTGACGAAGGTGTTCCACTCCTTCTCTGTTTGCAGGACGGTGGTGTCAAACGCGCTGTAGATATTTTCACGTCTCGGAATGGAAACGGTTCGGTACGGGGAGGGTTTCGATTGGGCCTTTTCGGTTGGGGTTTTTTTGTTCTTCTTCTGATGGTCGTTTTTTCGGGTTTCCTGTTTCCGGTTCTCCTTTTTTTCGTTCTGGTCCTGTTCGGTTTTTTTCGATTTTTCTTGATTGGCCTGTGGCTGTTGATCGGCTTCGGGGGTTGTGGAAGCGTCGCAGGCGATGAACAGGAATAAACATACGAGCACACTGAATCGGAAGTGTTCTCTCATGGGTTTTGTCAGGTAATAGTTGAGATTGCAGAGAGGTAGCAAGAGCCCATCTGAAAAGAGGTACGTATCAGCGTCCGATTTTGAGCATACCAGGGCATTTAAGAAATGATAATACAAGACGTTCGAACGGTAAAATATTCCTCGAGCGCGCTCGGTTCATCCAGGAGACAAAACAGGTACGTTCAGAAAGGGGTTATTTGTTTTCATACTTGATGCCGACCCGCTTCGCCTGTTTTTTCAGGGTCTGAAGCACCTGGTGATCAAAGGAATCCCGGTCTTTCGCCTTTTCCTTTTGTTGTTTCTTGATGTACTGTTTTCGTTTTTCCGTCAGGGACGAGATTTTGTTCTGGATCTTCTTCTGCTTTTCCAGAACCTTCTGGAGGTGTTCTTTTCGCTCCTCGAGGGTCATCTTCTGCATGGGTTCGGGCAGGTGTTTTTTCGGAATGTCGTCGATCGAGGAAGGATCGTTTCGGTAGCGGTGCACCAGATCATTTTTCGCGAGCTTTTCGTTTTTCGCCACCTGCCTCGCATTCCACTCCGTTCTCGAGGCGGCGGTCCCTGACGAGCTGTCTTCACTCGCCTTGCGGGCCTTCGTCTTCTTTTTCTTCCCTGTTTTCCGTTCTCGTTGATCTCCGTACTGCAGGACGGTTCGGTCGAGTTTTCGGCCGAGTTTTTTTAGTTTTTCGTCGTACGGGGTTTCAACGGTCTGCATACCACCGGAGTGTTTGACGTTCAGAAATTTTCCTTCCCCGCGCCGGGCGATTTTTTTCCAGTGCTTTGCTGCTTCACGGTTGTTTCCCGCCAGAATGGTGTTGATGATCAAATTCTTCTTGACCGCCTGCTTGCAGGTCTCGAGATATTTCACGTCATTGTCGTAATCCATATGGGGCGGGCAATCTCCGACCAGATAGAGGATGCGCAGCGTGTCTTCGTCCGTCGACCACTTGATCTTATGCACGGCGTCGTGGAGGGCGCGATTCACGTGTTCGGGGGTGTCTCCTCCGCCGTCAGCCTGAAAGTTCATGAGTGTGTTATACATGCCGTCCAGGTTCTGTTCCAGTCTATGAACCTGTGTCACGTAGTCGTCTCCGCGGTCCCGGTACGCGACGAGGCCGACGCGGATGTCAGGGGTGGGATCACCGCTGGCCATTTCGTTGACAATCGACCACACTTTCTTCTTGGCTCCCCGGATCAGGTTGGACATGGAGCCGGTGGTATCGATGGCAAACACGACTTCGATGGAGGGTTGATCTTCGGACGGGTCCGGCGTTTCGGATTTTTCGGACGTCGTTGATTCCGCGTTCAACGACGGAACCAGAATAATCGCAAGACCCAGGCAAATTGGCAGCAGTTTCCGTATTTGATGGTTCATGACGTTCCTCTTTTGAATTCGGTTTCATGCTTGATGATGTTCGACGTTTGTTGCATCTTCAATTCGTTAGACCCGGTCTGAAAAGGTGCCGTACACCTCAGCGGGCCGTATTTTCGGTCAGA
>CAZSFH010000233.1:0-4228 GCA_964606115.1 uncultured Planctomycetia bacterium
ACGAACGACTTGAGACGTTCAACGAGAACGTCCGATTCTATCATCAGTATGAGTCCCCCGATGAACGGGGCAGCACAAAACCGTTCGAACCGACGGTATATTTTCTCAGACAGGTGAGGGAAGCCAAGAATGGAGAGGAAGGAGCTGTGCACGTGATGAACGATGAAGTGGCGCTCTCAAGAGAGTACATCAAATACGTTGTGCTGGCCGAATGGCATCTGTCAGATGAGCAACTCAAAATCCGTTTTGAACGTCGAGAAGACGATGAAAACGACGAGGATGAAACGGTTCGTTCGGACGTGATCAAGAACGTGGACGTTCCAATGCATGAGGCGTCGAAACAGAGATGCGAAGAGTTGTTGAGTTGATAAAAGAAACGGTAGATCGAGAGCCTGATCCCGAGGCCGCACGTGCGCGCCAGCGCCCGATTAATCGGGCGCTGGCAAAAAGCATTTGTCACCTGATATATGCCTTACATTCGTGTTCGACTTTCATCTTGCATTCGACCGGCGGTAAATTATGTCCGAATAGAATAAAGAACGACGATGATCAACAAATTGATAAGCAGCTTACATCAATGGGTGTGGTTGGAGCTCATGAAGTTGGACACGAATTAGGTTTGACTCATTGTGGAGCAAATATTAGCGGTGTTCCTGGTTGTGGAGAAAACCATCCAAACAATATAATGAGCTTATCGACTGACAAAGATGATGTTAATCTGGAGCCAGGACAGATAAAAAGGATCAAGAAGCAAGCAAATAATAAATATGGTTGTTCATTTAATTTGGATATAGATGAAGATTAAGAGAGAAAAAAATGAACAAGATGTGTTCCGATCTTGGGCTTTATCTTAAAGCGTTCAGGCGCGCAGTGAGATTTCATAAAGTAAGGTCTGGTGTGAATACCGGCGTTATTTATCCGTTAACAACACAAATTTTTATAGGGTTTTTGGGGAGCTAAATTGAATGTCGAATACAGATAAGCTATAATCTATTTGTATAACGAGTAACATGACCGTATTGGAAAATTTATTGGCGTATATATTTATCATGACGGATCAAGATTGAGTCCAAATAAATATCATGTTCAAAGACGGAATGTGCAGATGAATCCCATGAAAAGTAAAGTGGAGTCTAAAAACCTGAAAACATATGCTATTAATGTTTTTTGTTTATTCTTCGTTATTGGTGGTATTATTAATTCTTATCCCAAGAATATCAGCTTTCAAAGTACGAACTTAAGAGGAAGAGAGACGAAATGTCAAAGAAAGGGTGAAATTGTTGAAATCAAATCACGTGGTGTAAAAAGGCATGTGATTATTAATTCTACTCACGCAGGTGATACCCCCTTACAAGTCAGATTACAAAAAGGGGATGCGGTAAAATAACAATCCCTGATAAATTTGGGATTTATGTTTATGTTTATGGTGGCGAAGAATCTCTGGTCTTTGATCTGAATAATAATAAATTGACGGTAAACAATAATGTATTTGGTTTTATTATATCTGATAAGACTAAGAAAATTTCAGAAACGCCCGCCTCTGAACAAATTGAGCACCTAAAGTTTATCAACACTCCTTCTGATCAACAATGGAATACGGTTACTAATCTTTCTTCTTTAAAGTCAATCGATCTAAGTAGGACTCAGACCACTGATAAGCGACTGAAATCAATAAATAAATTGTCTTCGCTTCAATGGATGAATTTGAGAAAAACGAAAGTAACAGATAAGGGGATAAGCTATTTGAAGTTACCAAGATTGAAGTTTCTTGACCTGCGTGGAACACGTATTTCTGATCAAGCGATCTCGTATTTGACCAATCTTGACACACTTCGTGAAATACATATCCGCGGTACGAATGTCTCGGAGAATGGATTGGTTTATTTAAAAAAAATAAATTCATTGCGGTCACTAATTGTACCCAATGTGTGGGGCACTAATAAGTCGATGACACATATAGCCAATCTCAAATCATTGCAAAGAATTGGTCTAAACAATACGAATGTGACTGATGATGGGGTTCGTCAACTTAGAGAGCTCAAAGATCTAAGAGTTCTTCAATTGATTAAGACCGAGGTGACAGGGAAAGCTTTTCGTGAATTCAACCATTTACGGTGTTTACGTAAGCTTTTTTTAATTGAAACAAACCTTACTGATCAAGGTTTAAAGAATCTTCAGAATATAAAAACACTTCAAAACCTAATGATAAGTTCTCCAAACATTACAGATAAAGGAGTTAAATATCTTGAGGGCCTAACCTCCCTACGGGTTCTCATTATAAGTTCTCCTGATATCACTGATAAGAGCTTAAAGTTCATGCAAGATCTTACTAAGTTGCAAACTTTGGCACTGGGCTCAACGGGAATAAGGGGGAGAGGCTTAAAGCACATTGATTACCTTTCTTCTCTTGAAGAACTTAATCTGGGGTCAACAAGTGTTTCAGGTCAAGGGATAAAGTATTTGAAGAACTTAAAAAAATTAAAATACCTCGATTTGGCAAATACTGAATTGACAAATAAACAGTTAATGTATCTTGTTAAAAGTCCAAGTCTTCGAACATTGGATGTGAGAGATACACATATTACATCAGAGGGGGTAAAACAATTTAAAAAGGAAAGGATTAAATGGTACAAGAGACAGAGTTTTGAGTCCTTGCAAAGTGAAAAAGAAAAAAAGGTAAGGGAGTTGATTAAACAATTAGGTGCACGAGAATACTCAGTTCGGAATGATGCGGCGGAGAAACTACAAAAAAAAGGAGACGATGTTATGTATTACCTCAAACGTAATCGGAATCACAAAGATCCTGAAATAAAACACAGGGTTCATGAGGTCATCCACAAAATATTGAAAAAGAAAGTGGAGAAGATGACAATCAGATATTAATGGCTGGATGAAAACGGGAACTTGTAGTGACCTCATCTATTTTCCACCCTCACAATATTTATGGATGATATGACTGCTACGGTGAAATGGAGTAAAGAGTTGTTTCCACTTGGACAGGAGTTCATTGATGGAAATGGTCTTCTGGTGTTTCTGATTACGGATCTGGTGGTCTTCCGATCTTTTGGGGGCGGATGTCCTGTTAGCGTGGGTTCTTTTTAATCGGACCGATGTACTCGGTGGCCACAACGATCTGGGCGAACCAGACCTTGCTGACGTGGCCGTCCGGGACGTCGGTGATGTAGATGTACGGCCAGACGTAGTTGATCGTTAGTTTTTTCGTCGTGCGCCAGCTGAATCCGCTGAAGGGTTTGTTTCCGGGGATCTTTTTTCGGCCGTTCTCCCATTTGTATCCCGGACCTTCATGCCCCGGGTGGGATTTGTCCCAGATCCAGGTGCCGCGGGGGAATCCTTTGCCGAGATGGCTGACCCGTTTTCCGTTGATCCAGAGGGCGAGCTCACCGTTTCGTTTTCCGACGTTGTTCAGGTCGACCATCACTTCGATGCAGTACCATTTTTTCTTTTGAACCTTCAGTTTTTTTCTGTTGATAAACCGGTTTCCCCAGGTTTTTCCGTTCGGAGAACTGCCTCGCATTTCATGCCAGTACACGTAGTAGTCCCAGGTCCAGCTTTTGCCGAACGGCTCGACGCTGACCGTAAACTGCTCGTCCCCTCCGGGAAGGTTGCCGGCGTCCACTTCCGGCCAGGGATGAGGCTGATTATTGCCGCCGATGCCGGTGCCCATGTGATGAATCGGGACACAAATCGGTCCGAATCTTACGTACATCCGACAGAAGATCCGGTTGTAACCGAATCCTCCTTGATCATTTTTAATCGCCGGTAGAGGTCGATCGTGTTTTGTTTGCCGCCAATGTGTTTCATGAGAAGAGACGCCTCCCCGTCACTGCTCGGAGCGACTCGGTCGGACAGTTGAAGCTGATTCGTTTCCTTTCCCCGGGCGGATTCCCACCGATTGTACACCGGCGTCATGCTTGTCTCGTTGAAATTTTCTACAAACACGACCGCGTCGTGGCTCTGGATGTTTCGGTCCCCCGGATGTTCTGCGGCGATGCCCTGATCTCCTTTCGCGAGTGTTTCCTGTGATTCCTGCTGAGCTGCCAGGGCACCGGTGGTGGACGTGAGCAGGATAAGTGATAAGAGGATCGCGCGGGACCATGTGATGGTCTGTTTCATGTTGATGTTAAAGAGCATCGTTATGTGAGTGATGAATTGTCTAGGAGACTGCTGAAAAACCCCTGTATCGTCAGCGGTTCAATTTCCAAGCAGA
>CAZSFH010000234.1:0-4199 GCA_964606115.1 uncultured Planctomycetia bacterium
GTCGGTCCACGCCGATCGAGTTACCAAAGCCCAATCGAGGATCCGGGGTTGGTTCCTTGACCTGTTTGGTCAAATCGAGCGGATCGGACCACGTTTGACCGTTATCGACCGATCGAACGACGCCCGCCGTCGACGAATGCCTGTCCTGTTCGCCCCCGGAGCCATGCTCCGGCCGGCGATAGAAGACCACGATCAAAGCATCGTCTGCACGGGCCGCCACGGGCCAGCCAAAATGGTCGTTGGTGCCCAGCAGGTGCTCGCCCCGTGGCAGTACGACGGGCCGAACGTCCATGTGCGCGCTTGCCCACGAAATGGAGGCCCGGCTCTGCCGGGTCAGCCGGATCAGATCAAGGTCCGCTCGCGCGTTGTTCTCTGGACTCAAGCAAGCGGGGCCCAGGAAAAGCACCACTCCCGTCAGGAAGATCTTCGTCAGAACTGTTCGTAACATGATTGGTCTCCGACTGGAAGAATGATAGGAACGGCTCCTGTATCACAACTATGATGGTCCCCGGTAAACCTCCGATGGTCACTTCCCCTTCACACCGTATTTTTTTCGCAATTTTTTCATCTTGTGCCGGCGGGCGAAGATGTTGATTAGCTGATTGACCCGATTTCGAATTTCCGGGTTGTTATGGTCCTTATGTTTTTGAAGGACGGCGACCGACGTCGGTCCGATTGCTTTCAGTTTTTTGTACGCTTTGTTTCGTTTCTCGTACGACTGTGCTCCGAGTTGGTCAATGAGCTTTCGTACCTTTTTACGGGTTTTTTTGCTCGGATTGTACGTCGCACGTTTCAGGTACGTTGTCTTGAACTCCTGTTCGATCTCCTGCGGAATCTTTCGGGTCAGGGTTTCCTTCTGTTTTTTTACGTTTAAACGCAACCCTCTGACGGATCGTCCGCGGCCGAAGTCCTTCGTCAACCGGAGGCTTTGTTTGCCGACCCAAAACGCCTCGATCGGGCGATCCAGGATCCGAAGGTACCTGTACAACCTTGAGGACACCCACCGAACAGGGAGCCACTTTCGTTTGAGCTCCTCGTCCGAAGCGTTCAGAAAAGACGAAAACCACTCACGAAGCATGGACACCGCCTTCTCCTTTATGCCGATGCGCCAGAGCCCGATGATCACCGACAGCCGGGTCTGGGTTTTGAACTTCGGATCGAGCTCCTCGAGCTGACGCATAATCACCCGTTTCGCCTCCTTCTTCCGATCCGATCTGTACATGGAAGCGGCAAGTTTCAGGTAGGGCGGGGTATTATACCGCAGGGTCTCTTCACGCTCCTCGAAGTCGTCCAGCGAAACCCTGAACATGCTGTTGTCTTTAATCTTGTTTTTCTCCTTTCCGAACGGCGTTTTCATCACCTTCCGGTACATCCGGGTCGCTTTTTTATACGTTTCCATCAGGTAATACACATCGCCCAGCCGCCACTGGAGAACGGTCATGTCCGGATACTGATCGATGCTCTTCTTCAGTAAATCTCGATAGTCGCTGAGCCGTTCCGACGCCTCCTTTTTCTTGTACCACGCAGAACTCCTCTTCGCCATCCACGCGAGAAAACGGACGTCCCGCCTGTTCGCTTCCGCTTTCGTGTTTTCGTCCGTCAGGCGCTTTCGGAGGATCTCCACCATCGTCTTCCGGTCCATCAGCTGGAACGCGGCACTTCCATGTCCGCGATACGATCGAACGATATTAAACAGTTCAGCTCGACGTCCTTCGAACGCCTTGCGGATCGCACCGGAATGGGTGTTGGCAATCACAGAAAACAGACTCCCATTGGTTAACAACGCTTTGAAATATCGTCGTGCAAGTTTCATCCGTTTTTTCTGTTTTACGAGCACATCGGCCAGTTTTTCGATTCGCTCTTCATGGTCCCCCATGAGCTCGTTCAGATAGGTTTCACCATCAATTTCATTTACTTTTTTTATGATTTTCTTCACGGCACGGGTGCCTTCTTTCTCCTGGTCGTTTTTATACGCCTCCAGGGCGACCCTGTGCAGGTCGGGCACGCTCTCCGTGTTCTCAACGGACGTTTTTGAGGAGCCCTCGGACGTCCCGGTTTGCGCGGTCAGACCGGTGTACGGAAGGGACAACAGACCGAGCGACCAAATGAAACATAGTAGAATGCGCTTTTGATACATGTTGAAAAAATTAATGTAAGTGAATTTTCAAAATTTCAATCGATTATTTTTCCATTGGATTGCAAAGAATATCAGAAACACGTCGTCGTTTGAAGGGAAGGACTCGACGCCCTGGCGCAATCACAGATCCATGGGCGTTCCGACTCGTCCTTCAAGCCAGAAGACTGCTGAAAAGAATAGAACGTTCCATCCGATCCATTCCGTTTGCATCGCTCTCATACCCCCCGGCTCCGCTCGTTTCACTCGCTCCACCGGGGGCTATGATTATGCCACCCCATCCGGGGTTTGGGGCCTGGAAGACGAGCACGGTCTCCCTCGTTCTGAACGGGGAATGCGTACATCCCGCGCGCATCCGTTCCGGTTTTTCCGGGAGCGTTGCGCCGGGAGCTTCACCCTTTCGCCCGCTTTTTGCTGCGGTGGTCGTGGAACGAACGGATGCCGGTTTTAGGTCTGTTGAACGTGGTCGTAGATGGACGGGTTTCACGCTCGCGAAGGGGAGCAAATCGTTGTTCGGGAACCGGTTTTTTTACGAGAAACAACGTGCACTCCGCTTCGCTGCGAGAATACAACCCGCCGAGGGTCCGCTACCTTGCCGGATGCGGTCTGTATACAGAAGGCCCACTGTCTCCGGTCGGGTTGTCAGTGTGCCGGAGGGGTCGGCGTCGACGCTAAAGTCGATGCCGGTAATGACCATGCTCCTTTTTATTCCATGATTTGTCTTACCTGGATGTGGAAAAACTCGGGACGGGATACCTTTATGCTCTCGATTGCCAACAACTTGAATTGTCGGCAATTTCAAAGTTTTTTTCCGTTGAAAAGAACTTCAAAAGTACGGCCAACAATAAATAGGGCGCCCAAAACAAATGTATTTCATTTAACGATCATAACCTTTGGAGGTGGTAGCGGAACCTCAACTACCTGAGCGATTTTTTATTTTGAGACTCAGGGATCACCTCAAACCCATGGGGTTGGGATGGCATGACGTTTCACATCTACCAAATTTATTTTTTTCGCTCCTTCTCCAGAAGCCGATGGTAAAATAATCAGCTGTACAAACAAACCTCTTCCCTGCACATCTCTGGGACTCGAAGGAGCAGGGGCGTCTGCAGTAATCTTATTCGGCTGGAAGAGTATTAAAGGTCCGGGGCGAAGTCGCCTGCGGCTTCGAGTAATCGCTCACACTCCTCGTCGCTGAACTCGTACGGCTCCGCTTTCGCGATGCCCAGACTCCCCTTCAGGGAACCGTCTTCATCGAACACCGGTACCGCAATCGAACCGGCCATACCGGTTTCTCGGGCTCCGTCTTCCGCAACGTCCGTGTCATCGGTCTGCAGGTTACAAACCTGGACCGGTTCCTCCCGGGCGGCGGCGGCCCCCGCCATCCCTTTCCCGACGGGAATCCGATCGATTTTCTGAAGCACGGCGTCCGGAATGTGCACGTGACTGACGAGGTGGAGAAGGTCTCCGTCCAGTCGATGGAGGGTACCGGCCCGGCAGTCAAACCGGTCGATCACCGACTTCAGATGATCGTGCAGGTCCTCCTCAGACGCAGAAGTCATTGGATCAATTTAGCAACGTTAGCAAAACGGCACGTTATCGATGTTTGATCGAGAGTTGAGAATGATCAAGTGAGACCGGATCTGAAAACAGGACCGATGAGAAATAAAAACCGAAGCCCCATTCACCGGAGGTCTTGTTATCCCTTTTAAAAGAGTTTTCATGGTACAGAAAACACTTCTGGAATCAAAGTGTCGAAGTGATTTGCACTTTTGAATTCGGTCTCCGTCAGAATTGAAAATGTTTCATATTGGGGCAAGATGTTGACATTTCGTCATGTTATCAATCCTCATAAGGTTGTCTGCGGTGCCAGATCGAAATGTCATCATCATTATCCCCTTCACTGAAACCGTTCTTCATGGATTGATGAGTCGCGGCAAGGTCACCTTTAAGAGCCCACAAATAAATGTTTTCTCCAGTTCTGATAATCCAACCTTATCGCTGAACGATTTGGAAAACGGATAATAGAGAGGATTCTGATCTGGATATTTTTGATTATATCTTT
>CAZSFH010000235.1:0-4189 GCA_964606115.1 uncultured Planctomycetia bacterium
TCCGTCCGTTGTGGCAACCCCGAAGCTCGCGGTCACGTCGACGGATTCCCCCTCCGAGCTCGTGAACTCCATGGACTCGATGCCGGATCGCAGGCGTTCGGCGAGATTGATCGCCTCCTTCTGAGAGGTCCGGGGACTGAGCAGTACCATCTCCTCTCCACCGTAACGGTACGCGGTTGTGTATTCACGGGTCTCTTCACGAAGGTAGGACCCCAGTTTTTTCAGGACGGCATCGCCGGTCTGGTGCCCGTACGTGTCGTTTATGGATTTAAAGTGATCCAGGTCCACGAAGATCAGGCTGAGTGCATGATCATGTCGGTTCGTCAGGGAAAGCTGGGACTTAAGCTGGTTGAGAAGGTGTTCTTTGGAGTAAAGCCCGGTGAGGCCGTCCTGAATCGTTCGCGTGTACAGATCCGGAGTTTTGATGGCAAGAGCGATCATTTTTGCGTATTCCGAGAGGTTTTCGGATAGCCGACTGTACTGGTTTCGCACCTCCTCTGTTTCCTCGACAAGGTCCATACGAATCTGCAGGACTCCCATCTTCTCGCGGTCCGCGGTCAGAGGAAGCAGAAACTGCAGCGATTCCTCACCGGCGAGGGTCAGTTCCTGTCCGTGTTTCAGGACCTTTTGCAGGTACGGGCGGTCCTGGATCGAGCCGGATAATTGATCGGAAAACATCAGTTCACCGTCAACCCAGCTCGCACGAGGCGCGGGGTCATCGTCCCCCTCACCGGTCGTGTAAATCGTAATTTCACGGGCCGTACGCGTTCCGATCAGATCGGCGGTAATGCGGAGTACCTTTCTGAGAATGGTTCTAAAATCCACGCTTTCGTTGAGGATCAGGGACACTTCCCGGGCGGCCGTGAGAAATTCGATGCTTGATTTGAGTTCCCGGTTCCGTTCGGTTAATTTTTCCCGGGATTCCTCCAGGGTTTGTTCCAGGTTTCCTTTGTGTTCGATCCGGCGGCGGATCAAAAAATAGGAGAGCAGGAACGTCAGGCCCAGACCGGCGTTCAGCGGTAGCAGATAAGGATGAATGTATTCGTTGACAGCGGAGGGAATATACCGCAGAACCGGAGACACCTCGTAACGGGAAGCGATCCAGTAGAGGAACGTCAGAAGAAAACAGGCGCCCGACAGTCCAAACAGGATTCGGTAGCAGATCCGAACAATCATCGCTCCGATGGTCGAGAGCCTGGCGAACAGGTCGTGAAAGGGATGTGCTGTATTGTTTTCCCGGATCTCCATGTAGGTTCTCGTCGACCTCCAGCCGATTGTAAGGTTGCACGATGATTCATGGGAGCGATTTCACCTCGGGGTCCGCTCGAACAGCTCCTCCCGGAACCCCTTTTCGCCACCCTCCAGGCACGATGTCCGTACAGCGGAAACCCTGTATTTTATTGATCGACGAGATGCTCCTTAAAGGTCCAGTAAAGAGAGCGGTGGATTCCCGGTTTTCGCGTACTTTGCCCGGAAGTCTATCGAAACCGTCCGGTGTGTCCCATCCGGTCGATCAGGAGTGAGCGGAGGCGCTCCTCTTCCGCTTTCGTGTCTTTTCGCCCGGCGATGTTGACCGTTTCCGCCGGATCGACCTGGTGATCAAACAGCATGGCGGCGGAACCCTTCCCGAACAGGGAGTAGCGGTACCGGTCGGTTCGGATGCTTTCTCCGCTGTGAAACCGTCCGTATACTGCCTTTCGAATGGATTGATCGGGGTTCTTCAGCAGGGGCACGAAACTCCGGCCGTCGAGGTGATCCGGCTTCGGGAGGCCGGCGAGCTCGCACAGGGACGGATAGATGTCGATAAACGATGTGAGGCTGCGGGTGCGGGTGCCGGAGGGATAGCCTGGAGCACGAACAAGCAGCGGCGCGTGCATCGAGGTTTCAAACACGGAGTGCTTGCACCACAGCGCGTGTTCGCCGAGCTGCCAGCCGTGGTCTCCCCACAGTACCACCACCGTGTCGTTTTTCAATCCCTGTTCTCTCAGCGCATTGAGTACGCGGCCGACCATGGCGTCGGCGAAACTGGTTGCCGCGTAGTATCCGTGAATCAGTTTACGGGCCATCTCGTCGCTCACCGGTCCTTCGTCCGGGACGCCGTGATAACTTCTCAGTTCGCCGAAGTTGTGCATGGCCGCATCGGGCACGTTTTTCGGTCGCTCGTAGTTGGGCGGCAGGTGAACCTCACCGGGATCATATTTTTGCCAGAACTTTTCCGGTGCGGCGAACGGCAGATGCGGTTTCTGAAAGCCGACCGCGAGAAACCACGGATTGTTTCCCGATGAAAGTTCTTTCATTTCCTCGATCGCCCTCGAGGCAATCCGACCGTCGGCGTAGGCTGTCACCGGTTTCGCGGCACGTTCAAAAGGCGCGCCGTGCGTTGAATCATCGTCCGAGAGCTTCCGGATGTTCTTCTCGAGAACGTAGGTTCTTGGAGTGTTCGGACGCCAGATCTCGTCCCAGCCCTCCGAGTGGTCACCGGCGTGGTGGTACACTTTTCCGAGTGATACGGTGCTGTAACCGTGTTTCTTGAAGTGATCGTTAAGCGCGGGGATGCCCGGTGCATCCCGTTCCGCCCAGGTATCGTAGCTTAAAAACCGGTCCCGCGCCGGTTTCAACCCGGTCATAAGGGATGCGCGGGAGGCGCCGCAGGTGGGCACCATAGCAAACGCACGCTCAAACAGCATCCCGGTCGACGCCAGTCGGTCAATGTGAGGGGTCTTCATCTGGGATTTGCCGTAGCAACCAAGCTGTGGCCGAAGGTCATCCACGGCGATGAACAGGACATTGGGCGTCCTGGGGACCCCGTCCGGTTGAGATGAAGCTCCGGTATTGGCCGTACGACAACCGGTGATCAGGAGGGGAAGCAGCAGGAAGAGGAAATTCAACCTGACAGAACATCGTATCCGGGTCATGGATCGTTTAATCTAAGGGAGAATCATGAAGATCTGAGGTGGACGGAAACAAGTGTTAATATAAAGAAATAAAAATGTTTTTTTAAGGTGAAATGATCTGAAAACATGTGGGGGCTACTGCTCATCGCTTCTGACACGAGTGATGGAAGGGAAGGATCTTGAGCCCAATGCGGTCGCCAACGGTTCGGACGGGCTCCTGAAAAAACTGCAGGTCCTGATCGAGGTTTAAAACGAACCTTAGATCATTCAACAGCAAGTTTGGTCTATTAAAACTGCTCCTGTTCAGGTACAATGAAGAATTAATGATCGCGTTTTCTCTTCCAATTCGGGGAAACACGACATGTCCGAATATGTGCTGAAACGTCAAATCGATGAATTCGATCCCGAACGCGGCGTCCTTGACGACCTGACCGCTCTGAAACGATACGTGAGCACCGCCAATTGTCATTTGAAAAATCTGGTCCGAAAAATTAAATTAGTGCGTTATGAGTGAATCAGATGCAAACAATGTTCTCGGGAACGAGCTTCAACCCTGCTGTCAGGATCCGGTGACGGGTTTTTACCGTGACGGGTTCTGTCATACCGGTGGCGGGGATCGAGGGGTGCACGTGGTCTGTGCCGAGATGACCGAAGAATTTCTCTCCTTCACCAAATCCCGGGGAAACGACCTGTCAACGGCGCGGCCGGAGATGCAGTTTCCCGGGCTTGATCCGGGCGACTGCTGGTGTCTGTGTGCAGCTCGCTGGAAAGAAGCGTACGACGCGGGCGTTGCACCGCCGGTTCGTCTGGAATCCACCCATATCTACGCCCTTGAGTTTATTTCCCTGGAAACCCTCAAGGAACACGCCGTCGAGACGTCGTAGGGGCGATCAACAAAGAGAGTGATCTGCGATCCAGGGTCACGGGTGAATGAGTTTTCAGCCCGCTCCTCGGATCCTACCTGGACTGCAGTGCGTCGATCAGTTCCGGCAGCACGTCAAATACGTCCCCGATGATCCCGTAGTCGGCAATCTCGAAGATCGGTGCATCTTCGTCGATGTTGATCGCCACGATACAGTCGGACGTCCGCATACCGGCAAGGTGCTGGATGGCACCGCTGATCCCGCAGGCGATGTAAAGGTTCGGGCTGACCGTCTTTCCGGTCTGTCCCACCTGTTCCTCGTGTGGTCGCCAGCCCGCGTCCACGACCGCTCGCGACGCTCCCATTGCGGCGCCAAGGGCATCCGCCAAGTCTTCAATAAGGCGCCAGTTCTCCGGCCCCTTCATACCCCGAC
>CAZSFH010000236.1:0-4180 GCA_964606115.1 uncultured Planctomycetia bacterium
CCCGGAGTTACTTCCCGACCATTGGGCGGTTTATGCAGAGGGATCCGAAGGATCGCGCAAGATCGAATCGTTTCTGGAAGAGGTGGAGGAGCCGATACATTTCGCGGCCCTTACCGAACGAACCAATTATGAGGCGGGGATGATCCTGCCCGTCTTCGCGTGCGCTGCCGGGATCAATGACCGGTTTTCTTTTTCTGTACTACCGGTCGACGAACATGAGGATTTAAACGATTATTATCGAACATATGGTCATCGGCAGCTCCCACTTCTTATTCTTTTTAATGATGCATACCGGGAGCTGGTAAAATGGGGACCTCGTCCCGAAGCGGCGGATCAACTCCTGTCCGAACTTCAGCGAAGTGACGTACCCGAAACCGAACAGACACAACGAATGGAACAGTATTACAACGAACGGGGGGTTACGGACATCCTGGATGAACTTCGATCGATTCTTTCCTCAACCGATGGATCTTGAGTTGTGGCGAAAGAGGTTGATCACTACGACCGGGTACAACATGCGGGGAGCCAAATCCGGTTCAGATCCGCGAGAAGTCCGCTTGAACCTTCTCAACAGCTTGTTATAATAGTGCCTAACTTTCCCTTCACAATTCATCTCAAAGCAGGAGTCTTTACGTGAATTACGCCTACTGGCTAATGCTGCTTGCACAGGGGTCCTCCGGTGGAAACGGGGGAGGGCAGGGGGAGGCCTCGGGCCCGAGTCCCTGGTTATGTGTGTTGTTTGCGGTCGGATTGATGGTGATATGGTACTTTATCTTTATCCGACCGAAGCAGAAGGAACAGCAGGAGCGACAGGAGATGCTGGACGCGCTTGAGAAGAATGATGAAGTGATCACCGTTGGTGGAATGAAAGGAAAAGTTGCCAACATCGGAGAGGATTACGTGACGCTGAAAGTGGACGATAACAAAAACGTAAAAATGAAATTTCAGCGTCAGGCCGTCCGTCAGAATCTTACGAAGGAGGAAGAGGAAGACGAAGACGAGAACGAAGACGGCGGACCGGCTAACAGCGACTCGTAAACTTCACGTTTTAGTCAGCTTCACGAACCTTCTATGCAATATCGCTGGAAAAATATTGTTACCTTTTTGTTGTTTGTAGTAAGCATCATTATTATTCTTCCCTGGGACAATAAACCCTTGATTGGGGACCGGGGCTTTGTGTTGGGGCTGGATTTGAAGGGGGGGACGCAGATGCTGCTCCGACTCGATTACAACCGAAACGAAATGGACGCTTCGGAGATGAACGAAGCGACCCAGCA
The DNA here is from genome assembly GCA_964606115.1 of uncultured Planctomycetia bacterium. Classification (GTDB taxonomy): domain Bacteria; phylum Planctomycetota; class MHYJ01; order CAYXQY01; family CAYXQY01; genus CAYXQY01. Next base: position 1,278 of record CAZSFH010000236.1, read on the forward strand.
GGCCACGGATATTCTGACAAAGCGAATTAATCAGTATGGATTGACACAGCCCCGGATACAGAAAACCGGCCTGGACAAGATTCTTGTACAGATCCCCGGGCTGGATCCAAACCGGCTTGATCGAGTGAAATCGATTCTGAAGACGACGGGGAACCTGAAATTTTATCTGGTCGCTTCCAAGGTTGATCAGGGAAAAGCCGGAAAACCCAGTGATACGGACCCTTCCAAAAATGCTCCGGAGGGGACGAAATGGCTTCCCCTTGACGAGGATGCAGGAGCTCAGGGCTCTCCTAAATACCCGAACTATCTTCTTGTGGAAAAAGGTCCCAGAGTGACCGGTGAGAATGTCGAAGAGGCGTCTACTCAACCTTCCATGCAGGGAAAATACGAAATCAGTCTAACGTTAACGACCAAGGGAGGTGAGAAGTTTGCTGAAGTAACCCGGAACAACGTCGATCGTCGGCTTGCTATTGCGCTTGACGAGGAAATTCTCAGCGCCCCCACGATCGAGGAGCCGATTACGGGCGGCCGGGCCAGCATTACGGGAGATTTTACAGCGGAGCGTGCCAAGGCCCTGACCACCGCTCTTAATTCCGGACGTCTGAAGGCACCGATCAGGATCGAACATGAAAACACGGTTGGACCGTCGCTGGGACAGGCTTCCATCGAACGAGGAAAGTGGGCAATTCTTTCGGCGCTCGGGATTATCATTTTGTTCTTGGTCCTGTATTACTGGGGTCTCGGTATTGTCGTTTCGTTCGTGCTCGCGCTGAACCTCCTCATGCTCGGCGCACTGCTTTTAATCTCAAAAGCCACCCTGACGCTCCCCGGTATCGCCGGGATTATTCTGACGGTGGGTATGGCGGTGGACGCGAGCGTGATTATATTTGAACGAATACGGGAGGAGTCTGAGAAGGATCAGAGTGCACGAAAAGCGTTCGAGACCGCCTGGAACAATGCTTTCTATGCGGTATTCGACGCGAACATAACGACCCTGATTGCGGCGGTCATTCTGTTCTACTTTGGATCACAGTCAATTCGTGGGTTTGCCACCACTCTTTTTCTCGGAATTCTGACGACCCTGTTTTCGGTCTTTTTCAGTGAGAAAGCTCTGATCCAGGGACTCCTCGGTATGGGCGTCATCAAGGATTTCAAACAGATGAAATGGTTTACGGGAACGGAGTTTACGTTTCTCAATAAAGCGAAGGGGATGTTCGTATTTTCTATTTTGCTGGTGGCCTGTTCAATCGGAGTATTCTCATACGGGGCGGCTCAGGGGGGGCGAATTTTTGGTCTGGACTTTATGGGGGGGCAATTGCTGAACCTCCGGTTTGAGGAGACCGTGCGTGCATCTGAAGTCCGCGATCGTCTGGAATCGATCGAGGTCGATGGTCTTCGTCCGTATTCCGGGGTGGAGGTGCAAAAAGTTACATCGGATGAAAACTCCGAAAATACCGGGCGGAATTCCGGTGTCTCGGACGGTTCTGCATCAGCAAACAAACCGTCATCCGGAGGGACAGCAACAAAGCCGGACGGCAGTCAAACGGCAACGGATCCGTCCAAGACCGGTGCCTCGCTGATTTCTTCCTATCAGCTCCGGTTAAAAGGATCACGACTGAATCGTATCGTCGATGCTTATCTCCGTAGAGATCTCGAACGGATGTACAGGGAAGAGGAGGATAAGAACGAAAAGGTCGTTTCCTCCGTGAAGCTACAGGATGATCGTGCTGTGTTCCAGTTTCAGCAAACCAGAGAGCTTGAGGACGTGCGGCGCCAACTTCACATGTTTCAATATGAGGATAGCCTGATCCGTCCGTACGAGGGATTGAATATTTCCATCCCCGGCGTGGATGATGCGGCGGGGACGAAGGAAGCCCGGCAGTTTCACATCGAAGTGGGAAATGACCTTACACAGAAATACCTCCGTCATGATCTGATTTCTCGATTCGGTGAACGACTTGCTCCGATTCGCGAAACGGTACTGACCGGCACGGAACGATTTACGTTTCGCATTTCCCTGGCCGCCAGGCAACCTATGAAGAAAGTAAGGTCGACCATTCACAAGGTGTTTGCCAACAACGGGATCGAGACGAAACCTCTTGTTGAAGCGGTTTCCAAAGGAAAGGAAAAGTCTTCACAACAATCTCGCTTCTATACGGTAACGTCTCACGAAGATGTGGAACGGGCGGTTCGTAATTCGTATGATCAATTGATTGATGATATCGATGCCCAGATCGGTCTGAGCAAAGGACCATTTGGTGGGCGTGTGGTATCCATGAGCGCACCCGTAGCGGAATCGTTCAAACGGGACGCGTTCTGGGCAATTTCTCTTTCCTGGGTCGCTATTCTCCTTTATCTCGCCCTCCGATTTCAGTTCGCTTATGGGATCGGAGCGGTCGTTGCTCTGGTCCATGATGTGATTGTCTGTGTTGGAATTGTGGCGCTTGTGGATCTTCTGTTGCCCCCCCAACTCGGGGTGAACCTGGACATCGGTATGGCGTCCCTGGCGGCGTTTCTGACGGTCGTGGGGTATTCGGTCAACGATTCGATCGTGACGTTTGATCGAATACGCGAGCTGATCCGGAACAGTCGGAAAAAAACACTGGGTGAGATGATTGATGAAAGTATTAATCTCAACTTATCACGAACCGTTCTCACGTCCGTAACAACGTTTCTTGCCGCGGCCGTTTTGTTTCTGTTTACGGCAAACACGGGAACGGACGTGGCCAGTTTTGCGTTTCCCATTCTCATCGGTGTGATCATTGGTACGTATTCCAGCATGTTCCTGGCGAGTCCGCTTCTGGTGTACGCACCGGTGGTCGGTCAATCCGAAGATACCCGTGCGTCCCGAATGAACGCCTAGGAGACTGCTGAAAAGTTCTTGCTGATTTCTTTTCAGGGAC
>CAZSFH010000237.1:0-4115 GCA_964606115.1 uncultured Planctomycetia bacterium
AGACCGCCCCCTGAGGGATCACTGAGTGCACGGCACCTTTTCAGACCGGGTCTAGATATATGATGATCTCAACAGCGTTGTTCGCCCCTTTTTTGCTGATTTGCATATAAAGATTTAATTGATCCCCGGGAGCCACCAGTCGAATGGTTCCGGAATCCTGAAAATCCACTCGTAATCTTGAATGAATCGGAATATACGCCCACTTGTTGCTCGAGTCCTCGTGATGAAACTTGATATTGTCAGGATTTGTCTTACTTAATTCCTCAAAATCAAACACCGTCTTATGACCTCTCACGGGTCTAATATATGAATTTAAATTTCCATGGCTCCAGATGACCTCCGCGTCGATCTTTGGGATCTTTTTGATTGAAAGCTTCGACGGATGCTTATTCCCCATAGAGATTCGAAGTGAGGGTTTGTTGTCCTCGTATAGCACAAACTCTCTCTGTCGCCTGTTGAATTTAATTTTCTCCACCTTGCCGAGCCATTTTGCGTGCATCGCCTGTCTGGTTTTCTTTTTTTGGCGATCGAATATATATGTATTCCCCTCGTGTCGGAAGCACAGATATTGGTAATGTAACGAAATCCCGAAGACGTCCGGAGGCAATAATTTCTCCGGTGTATGTTGAAGAAATGATGACCATAACGCCTGGAACCGCTACGAATTCACACCGATCGAAGAATTTTCAAGAGGCTGTGTGGGCGGTTGTGTATCTTTGGATATTTGATGGGATGATTGGCCCTCCTTTTTCTCGGACGGCCCCTTTTCGGCATCATGACGGGGGAAGCTGCAGGAGAAGAATATGACAGCTACGAAAACAATTGTGATTGATTTCGAAATATTCCTGATCATGAATTTGCTCCCGGCGCGGCCAGAGCTTCATCAACAGACATTGATAAACAGAGAAATAGTACAGAAGTCCATTTTCTCTTCATCACGACATTTCTCCCATAGCACATTATGTTCTTCTTTTACCGTTTTTAGAGGGGTTTTTCAAGTTATTCGGGTCCTTCAGTAGCCTCTTAGGATCAAGATCAAGAAAAACCAGCGGAGCGGCATTTTTTTTCGATTGATCGTGCGAATGCAATATCATCCGTTCGGACGAGATGGACGATGTCGCTCCGAAGGGCCCTATTTGTACGAGGATATTTTTTATCCTGAGACCAGCAGTTGTAGAACCCCTTCACGGTTCATTTGTTCAGGACATGCAGCGCCCCGGGGTTCGCTTCGCTTAACCCCGGGCTTCCCCGTGTGACCCACTTCAGGGTCCCGGGCACGACGAGTCGGTTGTGGGATTGGTGAGGTCTCATCCCCCGGGTCCATACAGGTCTCTTCATCATGAACCCCAGCGGGATTTCGCAGAAGAGCCCGGGGGACGCCGAGTCGATGGAACGACGCCCGATGAAACGGCAAGTACCTATATCATGACAACGGGAGAATGGAGCGTACAGCACACCGTTCGGAGAGGGGGCGGCGACACAGGAAGAGCCGTCACCCGTTCGTGCTCAAATCAAATGAAAACACTGTGACAGGGAACGGATACACCCCGCAGCAACACGATAGAGGTATCGCAGAGAGCCCTGCTGACCACTCCGACCCGGCTCATCGTGACCCCCGACGTTTCAAGGGAAATCACCTGTCCTGACGTGGTGTTTAAAAAAAAGGTCTTCTCTGATAGAATGGTTACGGTTACGTGACGTAGGAAACTATGTTTTTTTGTTTCTAATCTTTAGTTGATAACTAATGTTTTGTTCGGGGCGATGGCTTTCGGGTCTAACCGTTTGGAGAAAACGATCGGACATCCGTTTGCCAGTGCCGTTTTTTTTCGGATGTCAGGGACCCGCCGTGGACACGACGTTGGAAATGGACGAAAGGAACGTCATCGAAACGTTCGCCGGAGAGGTTTACGGCGCCGGGATTGGGGCGGAGATCGAACAGGAAACCCCTCGTGGCAGTCAACAGGGAGCATATTCGAAGGACGGGTTGGATCATAAAAGAGATTTCGTATCGATCCGGATTTGATCGGGGATGGTTATGAATGAGCTGTACTCGGAAATTCGTGACGACTTTCCGGTTCTCCAGCGAGAGGTGAACGATGGAGAGCGGCTGGTGTACCTGGACAATGCGGCCACGTCCCTCACTCCGCGTCCGGTGACGGAGGCCGTTCAGGAGTACTACCGGACGTACAACGCAAACGTCCACCGGGGCATTCATCAGTTAAGCGAACGGGCGACGGACGAATACGAACAGGCCCGCCGGAAGGTCGCGGCGTTTCTGAACGCTCCGTCGGACGATCAGGTGATTTTTACGAAATCGACCACGGAGTCCTTAAATCTCGTGGCCCGGGCCTGGGGAGACCGCCGTCTTTCCGAAGGCGACGAAATTTTGCTGACGCTGATGGAACACCACAGCAACATCGTTCCCTGGCAGCAGGTCGCCGAACGCACGGGGGCGACGCTGAAATATGTGCCGCTTACCGAGGACGGACAGCTCGACACGTCCGCGCTGACGGATCTGCTGTCCGAACGAACGAAGGTGGTGGCTCTTTCACACGTGTCCAACGTTCTTGGAACGATCAATCCCATTCGTTCGATCACGGACACGGTCCGGGAACACACGGACGCAATCGTGGTGGTGGACGGTGCTCAGGGAGCCCCGCACGTGCCTGTGGACGTGCAGGAAATGGGGATCGATTTTTACGCGTGTTCCGGACACAAGATGCTTGGTCCGACCGGGGTCGGGGTTCTCTACGGACGGAAGAAGATGCTAACGGACATGGAGCCGTTCCTCGGAGGAGGGGAAATGATCCGAACGGTCTCCCGGGAATCGTCGGAGTGGGATGAGATCCCACAGAAATTTGAAGCCGGAACCCCGAACATCGCACAGGCGATCGGTCTCGGGGCCGCCGTCGACTACCTGAACGACGTCGGAATGGAGTCCGTGAGAGAAGCGGAAACGGACGTGGTACAGTACGCTTACCGTCGGTTGGCGGACGAACCCGGCGTGACCGTGTATGGGCCGGAGGAGCGAGAAGGGGTCGTGTCGTTCACCATGGAACGACTGCACCCCCACGATCTCTCCACGGTCCTCGACCAGAACGGCATCGCCACCCGGGCCGGTCATCACTGCGCTCAACCGCTCATGAACGAGCTCGGCGTTCCCGCAACCGCCCGGGCCAGTTTTTCGCTGTACAACACGAAAGACGACGTGGACGAACTGGTGGACGGTGTTCGCGCGGCGCGAAAACTGTTTTCCGACGTCACGGCTCGATCCTGAGACGGCCGAGCTTTTGCGGACCACGGGATTCAACCCGAGTAGAAGTTTGTTGACCACGAATTTTGAGGAATGGACGCCGGCAGAACGGCGTGGCGACCATGACGATGGATCCGATCGACCGAGAACTTCGAGCACGTTTTTCATTCAGTTTATAAGCGATACGTACCCATGAAATACGACCCTGAAATGATCAAACCGATTCGTAAAGAGATCACCGATCTCGGGGTGGAAGACCTTCGAGAAGTGGAGGATGTCAAGGCGTTTCTGGATCGAGACGGGAGCTCCTTGATCTTTATCAACTCCGTCTGCGGCTGCGTCGGCAAGGTGGCGCAACCGGCACTGGAGGAAGCGCTGAACCAGGACGGTCAGCCGGATCATCTCGGCACCGTCTTTGCCGGTCAGGATCAGGAGGCGACGGAATACGTCCGAAACCTCGCGCCGGATTGTGACCCGAGCAGCCCGTCCATCTACCTGTTCGATAACGGCCAACCGGAGTTTTATATTCATCGAACGTCCATTAAAGGCAATACGTCCGGACGGGTCGCGAACAACCTGGTTGAGAAATTTGAGAAGCTGAACGAAACCGTGAAAGCCGGTTCGTGATCGAGGAACCGAGAGCGTTCCTGTCTCCGTTGACCAACGTTAACCCGATCCATCTGAACAGGAGGTTTGACCATGGCCTATATCATCACCGAACCCTGCGTGGACGTGAAAGACCAGGCTTGCGTGGACGTGTGTCCGGTGGACTGCATTTATGACGCCGAGGAGTGGATTGATGAACCCGAACCGATGCTGTTTATCCATCCGGACGAATGCATTGACTGTGCGGCCTGTGAAC
>CAZSFH010000238.1:0-4110 GCA_964606115.1 uncultured Planctomycetia bacterium
GCGTCCATCCCGCACGCCACCAACCTGAAAAAGGACCGGTACGTTCGCCTGTGAGGCGGCTGCCATGGCTGCTTCAGCTTCCGGGAGTTCCTGAAACGTCTCGAGTAAAATGAGGTCCGCACCTCCATTGAGGAGGGCCTGAACCTGTTCTTCGAAAACCTCCCGCGCATTCAGTTGATCTGTGTTCACGTCCCCGGAGGTTTCGAGCGGTCCCACCGATCCGGCGACAGGTACGTCTTCACCTCCCACTTCGGAAGCAAGCTCCACTCCCGACCGATTGATTTTCTGAACACGGTTCTTGTAGCCGAACCGCTCCAGTTTCAGGCGGTTGGCACCGAATGTATTCGTCTGAAGGACTTCCGCGCCGGCTTCCAGGTATGATCGATGAACCTCCCGGACGATGTCCTGGTGCTGATCGTGAATATTGTATGCGTCCACGCAGGCCTGGTAATTTCCGGTCAGCTGGTGTAGACGGGTCCCGACGGCTCCGTCAAAAAGGACGATCCGGTTCTGGATTTCTTCAAGGAGCTCCATGATGGATGATGTGCGTGAGGTTCTCGTTTTCGCTCTCTTTTTGACCCTTGGTTGACCGGGTTATTTTGAGGTGTTCTTGTCCTGTTCGAGTTGAAGCTCGACTCCGGCTTCCCAGTGTGCGGGATCCGGTATTCGAAAATAATGTTCCACAGCGTCCATGCCGTTTTCTTCCCGTTTTTGTTCAAGCATGTACAGATTGAACGCGGTGGATTCATACCCCTCGAAGTTAGGGTACTCACAGATCAGAATGAGAACCGGTTCGGAGCGGTTGTCGACAAGATGCTGTTCGAGGATATATTCTCGATAGAAGTTCCGAATTGATTCGAGAATGTTCTGGTGATGATCGCTCAAATAGGAGGGGTCTAATCGAGAATGTGCGTCAATGGGAACGCATTTTCCCATCCAGCGTTCCACCGGACCCATGATACGGGGCAGGCGTACCGATCGTTCTTTGTGCATTTTCTTTTCCATGATTATTGACCACGTTTGTGAATTGAGACGTTCGTGATGTTTCTCTTTAGGAATTAGGAGACGGCTTGCGGTCTCGGTCAGGTAAGATCGGAAACAGTCTTACTCCGAAGCCGTCATTTCGAGAAGTTCCTCCGTTTCCTCATTCATTTCCGGGACGGTGTCGATCACCTCGTCGATCAAAGTATCGGGGGACCGTTCTTCCGCTTCCCCTTCAAAATTCAGCAGGACGCGGTGGCGCAGGGACGGTTTTGCCACACTGCGTATATCATCAAACGATACGTTTACCCGACCCTGAAGCAAGGCATTGATCTTGCTACCGAGAATAAGAGATTGTGCACCGCGTGGACTGGCTCCATGTCGAACGTACTGCCGTACGGAGTCGGGGGCGTTCTCGCCATCGGGGTGCGTCGCTTCCACGATCCGGGCGGCGTAATGCATGAGGTCGGGCGCGGCCGGAACGTTGCGGACGAGTTCCTGCATGTCCAGGAACGTTTCCGCGTCGAGAATCGCTTCCGCTTCCGGTTCCTCGGTGCCGGTGGTTCGATTCAGGATTTCGACGGAGTTAGAAGGGTTTGGACGTGTCAATTCAATTTTAAAAAAGAAACGGTCCGTTTGAGCTTCCGGCAGCGGATATGTCCCTTCCATTTCGATCGGGTTCTGGGTAGCGACAACAAAAAATGGAGGCTGAAGTACGTGCCGTTCTCCACCGGCCGTTACGGCCCCTTCCTGCATGGCCTCAAGCAGTGCTGATTGTGTTTTCGGAGTGGCCCGGTTAATCTCGTCCGCAAGTATAATGTTGGCGAAGATTGGTCCCTCTCGAAACTTAAAGGTGCTCGTTTCATCCTCGTCCACGTAGACTTCTGTCCCAAGGATATCCGCCGGCATCAGGTCCGGCGTAAATTGGACGCGGTTGAAGTCAAGATCTAGAGCGTCGGAGAGGGTACGGACCATCAATGTTTTTCCCAGGCCCGGGACTCCTTCAAGCAAGATGTGTCCACCGGCGAGAAGCGCAGTGACCAGTTGCTGTATTTCCTGTTCGTAACCAACGATGACGGACTGAATTTCCCTGTGCAAATTGCGCGCGTTTTGCCGGCATCGTTCAATCTTTTGTTCCAGATCGTGTTCGTTTGAGGTTATATTAGTCTGGGGTTCCTGGGACATTGGTATGGGCGTTATTCAAGAAGACGATGGTTGTTCGATCAATTTCGGTGCGGTGGGCTAAGGGGAGAATCAGCTGTCGCGCTCGCGTTCCATGCGGCGGACCCGTTCTTCGTCCATACCGAAATGATGAGCGATTTCATGCCAGACGGTTTCCGATACAATGTTTTTTAATTCCTCTCGATTTCGAGCATTAAGCTGGATGGGTTGCTGGAAAATCGTAATTTTGTCCGGAGGGACGAACCCGTAATTCCCACGCTTCCCGCGTTCGGAGCGGGGCACCCCCCGATAATGTCCGAACAACGTTTTCCCGGCGGGGACGTTATTTTCCTTGAGCAGATTCCGACTCGGTTCGTCTTCCACCACAATAACAACATTTTCCATATATTGCTCAAGTCGGGGGGGCAATGCTTCTACCGCCTCCCGGACCAGCTCTTCAAATTCTTCCCGAGAAACGCGCATCACGAACTCATTACGATGGGTGGCACGAGGAAAATGACTGAAAAATCATTATACTTCGAGCTGTAGCGAATCACAAATTGATTTTTTACCGCTCAGGAAATATATTGTAATAAGTATGGAGTAGAGACGTCTTCACCCGGAGTGATGTTAGCCGTTTCTTGGTGTTCGTAACGACTCATGTTCCTGAAGCTTTCTTTTTTTGTGTTCATTTAATTTCTGACTCTGGAAGATGAAACAAAAATTGCTATTTCCGGTTTTGATGTTGTTCGGTCTTGTGTTGTTTGCCTGTTCACCAGATGCCGGAAAGGCCGGTGATGAAAATGGTGAGAACAAGAAGACATCGAATGAAGAACCGGAATCGTCTGCACGCGTGAAGAAAGAAATGAATGAGTCGGAGGGAGATCAGGCCTCTTCGAGCCGAGGGTCTGAATCCGCACGGAACGAGACCGGTGGCACGCAAACCAACGGATCGAATTCTTCGAAAGAGGAGACTTCGACGTCGGAGGAGGATGGTCCGAAGAAGTTGACCGAAGAACAGAAGAAACGATTAAGGGAGCGAATGAAGAAGGCACGTAAAAAGCAGAAATCGAAACCTCCGGCTCCCTCGATCGAGGTCAGTGACGAGGAACTCCGGCGGCTTGCCCGACTGTCACCGAAATTGAGGAAGGTTTCGATTCAGACACGAAAGGAGATTCAATCAACCGTTCGGGATTCGGAAATGAAGGAAGAACGGTTCAAGGAAATCAGCAGGTCGAAGAATTCGAAGGGAAAAGGAGATGTTCAGATCAGCAAAGAGGAAGAAGCCCTCTATCAAAACCTCGTGAAGAAATTGCGGAAGATCAACCGGGCGGGCAAAAAGAAGCACATGAAGCTGGTTCGCGAGGCCGGCTTCAAACCAAAGCGTCTACAAAAAATTGCCCAGGCCATAAAGCGCGACAAGAAACTTCGCCAGCGATTTATGAAGGTTCGAAAGCAGATGAACTCGTCATCAAAGAAGAAGGGATCTGGAACTCCGGAATCGGGTGAGACGTCCTCTTCGTCCTCTCCCGAAGAATCGTCTTCGGAGAGCGAGAGTTCCAGCGGAGACGAGTGAACCAGGGAGCTGCTGAAAAACTCCCGCAACCTCAGCGAAACCGTTACATCGACGAACGTAAGTGCGCGGCGGGCGAGTACCGTTCGTGTATTGACGCAGAGGATTTGACTTAACGTCACGTCATCTTTCATCAAAATGGGGCTTCCTCCGGTCGAATTCCTTGCAGAGCTTTCGCTGAGATCTCACTGAGTGCACATCACCTTTTCAGCAGTCTCCTACCATGACAACGCGAGAATACGCGTCCTCAGTTCTTCATGTTGAAGGAATGAATGCCATTAAGGCATTCATTTCCTCCAACGCACTACGTGCGGGTGGCTGCAAGGATTTTCGAGGAAGAAACCCCTTGATGAAAGATGATGCAACGTTAAGTTGCATCCTGCTTTCATCGTCCT
>CAZSFH010000239.1:0-4061 GCA_964606115.1 uncultured Planctomycetia bacterium
CCATCAACGTGACCTATGAGCTCGAAATCGGGTCCGACCATCAAGAAACGGCCCGACGGGTGCACGGCGTTCACGTTGATCACTGCCCGGTCGCCCAGTCGATTACCCCCTGTATTGATGTGGAGACAAACCTGGATATCGTCGATTGATTTGCCCGGTCGACGCATTACCGAGTGTTTATCATCAACTTCGCGGTCTCTCTTTTGACTTTTTTTTAGTGAATGTTCCGAAATGGTTTCTGAACGTGGATTCCTGATTGCTGATAAAGATCAGATGGACGCCCTGCTCGATCAAATGGCGGAGGATCTTTATGCGGACGTCGGTTCGGAGGTTCACCTGGTCGGGATTCGTAGACGAGGGGTTCCGTTGATGGAGCGGATCCGTGAGCGGCTTGAACGCCGTACGGACGGGACGGTTTCGTCGGGCGAACTTGCGTTGAAACGGTACGCGGATGATCTGTCGGTCCTTCACGAACAGCCGGAGTTGAAGGAAGATCCGGAACTGAAGGTGCGTGACCGATCCGTGGTGCTTGTGGATGACGTGCTTTACACCGGTCGAACGTTGTGGAAAGCCGGTCATATCGTTCAGGACGCGGGGGCGAACCGTGTTCGGACGGCCGTCCTCTGTTCGCGAGGATCGAACGAGGTTCCGGTTTCTGCTTCGTACGTGGGTTTACAGCTGGACGTTTGTGAAGGAAATGTAATAGAAGTGCATATTCCACCTTACGAGGACGAAATGGCGATCCGATTGTTTCATGAGGAGGATCTGTCCGAAGGGTAAGCGTACGTTCGAAGCGATGTTCGGTGGTTTTTCCGGTTCGTTTTCGAGATGTATGTTGTGAGGGATTGGAGTTCCCCCTTCCGGCCGGTATTCTGCTGAGGACGGCTGGAGGTGGGATTCGATGCCTCGAAGCTGAGGGCGCATTGAATTTTTTCGGAGTTGTGGACCCACACAGATGAACAGGCGAAACCGGTTATCGGAGCTTGTGAATCAGCTGCAGGATCCGGCCCGTTTCGAACACCACGTGGAACAGTTTGAACAGGTCGAGACGCACGTGTCCCTTCTGCTGATGACCGGTCCGATCGTTTACAAATTTAAAAAACCGGTCACGTTCAACTTCCTTGATTATTCCACGCTTGCGAAGCGCAGACGGGGATGCCGGAGGGAGGTCGACCTTAATCAGCGTCTGGCGCCGGAGATGTATCGGGGGGTGGTGCCGATCACCGGTTCCCCGTCGGAGCCGACCGTGGACGGGGAGGGGTCGGTCATCGAGTACGCGGTGCAGATGAAACAGTTTGAGGACGAGCAACGGCTTGATCGGCTGGTCCGGAACGACGGGGTGACCGGTGCGATGATGGATCGGATTGCGGATCGGGTGGCGTCGTTTCACGAGGATGCGGAGCGAGTGGATTGCTCCGACTCCTCGGAGGCTCCGGATCGACTGTTGAACGACGTCCGGGGAACGTACAACAACCTGACAGATCGTGTTTCGGGGGAGGATCGGATTGGTTCGTCGTTTGAATGGATGAAAACGTTTTTGGAGGAACGGCGGAACCGATTTGTCGAACGGTTGGACGACGGGTTCGTCCGGGACGTGCACGGCGATTTACACCTGGAGAACATCGCCTGGTACGAAGACCGACCCGTGATTTACGATTGCATCGAATTCAATGATAGCCTCCGGGAGATCGACCTGGTCAACGAGGTCGCGTTTCTTGCGATGGACCTGGAGCGGGTCGATCGGTCCGATCTTGGCTGGCGTTTCGTCAACCGGTACCTGGAACGAACCGGAGATTACGAAGGGACGGTACTGCTTCCTTTTTACAAGACGTACCGGGCGATGGTTCGCGCGATGGTGACCGCCATGAAAGGGGAGACATCGACGTCGGAAGCGGATCGCCTGGAAAAGGAACGCCTTCAATCGGCGTTTCTGGATCAGATGGAAAAAAGCACAATGCGGTCTGATCCCGTTTTAATCCTGCTGCATGGGGTGTCCGGAAGCGGTAAAACCACGTACAGTCAGCAGATTCTCGAACAACTGGGGGCCCTTCGAGTGCGAAGTGACGTTGAACGCAAGCGGTTGCATTCAGTACCGATTTACGAGACGCCCTCAAATTTTGAAGAAACCGGCCTTGATGAGGGGCTCTATTCGCCGGACGCCACGCGAAAAACCTACGACCGATTGAAGTCCCTGGCTGCGGATCTTTTGAAAGGCGGTTTTCGCGTGATCGTGGACGCCACGTTTCGGTCCCGGCAACGCCGTTCGGCGTTTCGGGAGATGGCGGAGGAACGGGGAGTTCCCTGGGTTCTGATGCATTTCACGGCACCTGAGGAGGTCCTGAGGAAACGAGTTGAGCAGCGGTCGTCCGATTCTGAACCGACGGCGTCGGACGCGGGACCGGAGGTGCTTGAAGCACAGCTGGCGAACCGGGATTCGTTGACGGAGGAGGAGCGAGAACATACGATAACGGTACGAACGCACGAGGATCCGTCCGCGGAGAAGATGGTCCGTCGGATCCGGGAACAACGGTCCTGATCGACATCGTTTTAACAGGATTCGTGGAAACGAATTTTTTGCTCTTTTTTTTCACCTTTGTTCGAGGAGTGTATCATGTTTGTCAAAGATTATATGACCGAGGATGTCATTTCCGTGTCCTCGGGGGAGAGTACCCAGAACGCCTGGAAGAAGATAGTCAAGAATCATATCCGCCAGGTACCCGTTGTGGAGGATGATAAACTGGTTGGTATTGTCAGCAGAACGGATCTTCTTCACGGGATGCAGTCGGTTTCCGATGAGGCCTCGCTGGGCGAGCTTCTCAATCCAGGTGTCACGGACGTGATGACGCCAAATCCCGTCACGGCGCATCCGGAGGACGGTATTGAGGAAGCCGCTCATAAGATGTGTGAGGAACGTATCGGGAGTCTTCCGGTCGTCACCTCAAGGGGATCGCTGGTCGGCATGTTGACCCGGTCGGACCTGTTCCGGGCCCTCGTTCAGATCATCGGTATCGGGGAAGAATCGGTGCGGATGGAGATGGAATTTGACGATTACAAGGAGTTGTTGCAGGAAGCGGACGAGCTATCGGACGACATGGAACCGCTGAGCACCCTGATTTTTCGAACTGAAGAAAATCCGTCTCAATGGAAGAGCCTGTTTCGATTTCGATCTGATCGGTAGCCTTTTTGCTGATTTGAGTCAATTCAAGGATTTCTTCCGTAATGAACGTATTGCGGTGTTAGGTTCGTTCCACTGGATTATTTAATCGATCTTTTTTTTCGCAGGATGGGAAGCCAGGGATCATTGATCTTGAGTATCGACGGATGTTTGTTCGTCCATGTTGTCAGATTTTGATAATTTGCTTTTGCCTGTTCTTTCGAGCTTGTCGAAAAATCAGAGAGTTCCGGTTCTGAAAGATCACTGGCGGCAGCACTGTTGTACAGAAGCAGGAGCAAGCGTTTCTGAAAATTCCTTTTCGGCACGCCAGCCAAGTTTGATTCTCCCGGCGTGGCAATGATCCGCAGGGCGCGATCCATCGCCGATCGCCGGGCTTCGTTTCACTTCACTTCGCCCGGGGGGTTAGAATCTCACCCTTCCAGGGTGAGGGGTTCTGTGAGGGCATCAGGATGGGCGGACCTAATTGGGGGGTTCAGGAGAAAGAGTGAGGGGGTACACCGATGCATTTTCGGAAAACTCAGACGTTCAGTTCAGAGAAACTGTTTCTGGTTTTTTTTACCTTTTCTCCGAAGCTTCTGCTATCGATCGTTCTTGAAAAGAGCCCGAAGGGCTCGGATTATAATGCCCGGCGGCGCCCCGGGTGATGAAATCATCGAGAAAAAAGCCCTGAAAGATACCCAGGGCGATATAATACTGGATAAAAAGCCTCACAGGAGGAATCCATGTCTTCAGTTCAAAATAACAGCATCCACTTTTCAAAGTGGTTTTCCTGGGGAACGATTCTTGTCGTGATGGTTCTTCTTGTGGTTTCATCGAGATCGTACGCCTGCAAGAAAAATCCACCTGGACCAATGTATGATCTATCGGAGGCGAAATCGGGACGGAC
>CAZSFH010000240.1:0-4046 GCA_964606115.1 uncultured Planctomycetia bacterium
GTTGTCGGGCGCGGGGACGCAGAACGCACAGGATTCGGCGAGCGTCCAGGCACGATCAAGAAATCGATGCACGTCCATGCCAATCATTGCGGCGGGCACCAGCCCGAAGAACGTCAGGGCCGAATAGCGGCCGCCCACGTCCGGCGTGGCACGGAATACGTGTCGAAAATTTTGTTCTCGCCCCAGCTGTTCAAGCGGCGAGCCGGGATCGGTGTTGGCAACAAAATGCGAACCCGGTTCGTCGCTTACCTCCTCGACCTGATTCCAGAAATGCCGGAACAGCGACAGGGTTTCGGTCGTTGTGCCGGACTTGCTTGCGACGATAAACAGCGTTTTTTGCGGGTCAATGCGATCCGTCACCTCCTGAACGGCATCGGGGTGCGTGGAGTCGAGCACCGTCAGCTCGGGGTATCCTTCTTTGTTGTCGAAGGTTTTCTGGAACACCTCCGGCGCCAGACTCGACCCGCCCATACCCATCAGAATCAGATCCTGCCAGCCGGAATGACCGACTTCTTCGGATAGTGATTCGAGTTCATCCAGTTCTTTGTGCATCGTCTTCGGCAGTTCCAACCAGCCGAGGCGATTGGTGATCTCACCGGGATCCTCGTCGAACCAGATGGTTGGGTCCTTCGCCCAGAACCGCCGAGCGACGTCGTCGGACGCCCAGGTTCCGAGGCGTTCTTCCACCGGACCAGACAGGTCCCCGAGGGCGAAGGTTTGTTCGTTGACGGAGGTCGTGATTTCTTCTTTCTGCTGTCGGAGCGTGTCGAGGAGCTGGTTGAACGGGTCGGCAAATTTTTCCACGCCTCGCTCCTGCAGATCCTCCGTAATTTGATCGAGGTCGAATCCCAGGTCGGCGAAGGCGGCAAGTTGTTCACGGGCTTCCTCCACGTTTTCCAGGATCGTGTCCCCTCGGACCGTGCCGTGATCCCGGAAGGCGTTCAGCGTTTCGGGGGGAATGGTATTGACCGTGTCCGGACCGATCAATTCTTCCACGTACCGGACGTCCGAGTAGTCCGGGTTTTTGGTACTGGTGCTCGCCCACAGCACGCGCTGAACCGATGCTCCCTGATCACGGAGGTCTTCGAAGCGGTCGTTCTGAAATCGATCGCGGAACTGCTGATAAATAATCCGTGCATTCGCGATGGCCACCGCACCGAGGAGTTGGTCCGCGTCGGGATGGTCGAGTTCGGCGAGTTTCTTGTCCACGGCCCGTGTCACGCGGCTGATGAACACGGAGGCGACGGACGCGACGGACGAAGGGTCGTCACATTGTTCGAGGCCGCGAATATAAGCGCGCGAGACCTTTTCGTAATGTTCCTGAGAAAACATCAACGTCACGTTGACGTTAATCCCGTCCGCGATGAGTGTTTCAATAGCGGGAAGGCCTTCGTCCGTTGCGGGTACCTTGATCATCAGGTTCGGGCGTTCAACCTCGTTCCAGAGGCGTCGGGCTTCCTCTATCGTACCGGACGTGTCGTATGCGAGGTCCGGTGACACCTCCAGGCTCACAAACCCGTCTTTCCCGTCCGTCTCGTCGTAGACCGGCTGCAGCTGATCGGCCGCAAGCCGAATGTCTTTTATCGCGATGGCTTCGTACAGGTCCCGGGCATCGGCGTGCGGATTGTCCCGGAGTGTTTCTTCGAGGTCTTTGTCATACTCCTCGCTCCCGGTAATCGCTTTCTGAAAGATACTGGGATTGCTGGTGACACCGGTGACGCCGTCGTCGATCAGTTTTCTGAGTTCACCGGACTCCAGCATGCTGCGTCGGATGTAGTCGAGCCAGATCGACTGGCCACGGTTCTGGACGTCATGAAGAGATGTCATGAGTACTTGTAAGGAAACTGAAGGAAAATTTTTATTGAGCCGGACCGTATCCATCCACACGGATGGGAGTTATTTTGACCGTCCCGGATCGGCAGATGTTTATCTCGTACATTATAACGTGTTCAAACCAGTTTTTTATTCCTTTCTCGAAAAAGTTCCCTCTGCCTCCGTCCCCCTGTCCAAAAACCATCGGAAGAAAAGTTATCTTCAGCAGTCTCCCATAGTGAGGCACCGGGGTTCGCTGGGGTGAAAATCCCGAACGAATCAGTTATAATTGGAATGGTTTTCACGTGTTTTTACGAATTTCGAAAGGGCTACAACGATCATGTCGACGTTTTTACGAAGGGGATTGATTTTTCTGGTCTGTTTGATCCTCGTGTCCTGCTCGACTCCCTCGACTCCGCCGAAAAAGGACGGCGCGGGCGAAGATTACGTTCCGCCGTCCGAGTTGAACGTACCGGAAGGACTTGAGGTCGAGGTCTGGGCGACCACGCCGCAGCTGCGGAATCCGACGAACATCGAAGTTGATGGAAAAGGGCGGGTCTGGGTTACCGAAGCGGTGAATTACCGGGAGTTTAAGAATGATCTAAAATATTCGCACCCCGGCGGAGATCGGATCCGGGTGCTTTCCGACACGAACGGAGACGGACGGGCCGATGAGGCCGGGACCTTTTACCAGGACGAAGATATCGTCGCTCCGCTGGGCATCGGGGTGATCGGCGAGCGCATTTTTGTGTCGTCCTCCCCGACGCTCTGGCATTTTCGGGATCGAAATCGGAACGGGGGGTTCGAGCCGGACGGGGATCAGAAGGAAAAATTTCTCACCGGTTTCGGCGGGAAGGATCACGATCACGGGCTTCACGCGGTCATCCCCGGACCGGGTGGACGCCTGTATTTTAATGCTGGCAATGCCGGACCACACATTGTCACCGACCAGGGGGGATGGACCCTGAAGGCGGGAAGCTGGTACAACGGCGGGACGCCGTACATGGGAAACAACCGGGGAGGTCTGGTCAGCGACGATGGCCGGGTCTGGATCGGAGGACTGGCGCTCCGCATGCAACCGGACGGAACGAATATGCGGCCGATTGGACATAATTTTCGGAACAGCTACGACCAGTGTGTGACGTCGTTCGGTAATGTCTTTCAGAATGACAACGATGATCCGCCGGCATCCCGCACCACCTGGCTCATGCTGTACGGAAATCTCGGCTACAGCTCACTGAACGGGAAACGGCGGTGGCAGACGGATCGAAGACCTGGTCAATCCGTCGCGGAGGCCGAATGGCGACAGGAGACCCCCGGCGTCCTTCCCGCCGGCGACGTGTACGGGGCCGGAGCCCCCACGGGCATCGTGTATTACGAGAACGGTGCGCTTCCGAAAAAATACCGGGGGCTTCTTCTGAGCGGCGAGTCCGCCCGGAAGCTGGTGTTCGGATATCATCCGAAACGGGACGGCGCGGGGTATTCGATGCAGGATCGCTTCAAGTTTATTTCCACGAAGAAAGGGAATGAGAAAAGAAAAAGCTGGTTTCGCCCCTCGGACGTGGAAGTTGGTCCGGACGGTGCGATTTACGTTGCGGACTGGTTCGACCCGGGGGTGGGCGGGCACCTGACGAGGGATAAAAAGGCGAGGGGTACGATTTATCGCATTGTGCCTGAAGGAGAAAACCCACGGCCGCCCGAGCTGGATCTGTCGACGCTCGAAGGGCAGGTGGAAGCCCTCAAGAATCCGGCATCCAACGTTCGGGTCCTGGGATATTACAGGCTCACAAGCCGGGGACCCGGAGCGGTTCCGGAGGTCAAGACGCTGCTGGAGCATGATAACCATTACGTCGCCGCCCGGGCGATCTGGGTGCTCGTGAAACTTGGATCCCGTGGCCTCCGGGAGGTGGAGTCTCTGCTGGATCATGACCGCCCGCGGATGCGGGTCGCCGCGTTTCGCGCGCTGAAGCAGGTGAATCACCGTGTGTTGGATCACGCGAAAAAACTTGTGGACGATCCTTCCCCCGCCGTTCGACGTGCCGTCGCGCTTGCACTTCGGGACGTTTCGTTTGAGGACAAGAAAGAACTGCTGGTAAAGCTGGCGAAACCGTTCGAGGGAGATGATCGATGGTATCTGGAAGCCCTCGGCACAGCCTGCGAAGGTCTGGAAGTGGAAGCATATAATCTCTTCAAAGATCGATTCAATCCGGGGCGGCCTGAAAACTGGTCCGATC
>CAZSFH010000241.1:0-4031 GCA_964606115.1 uncultured Planctomycetia bacterium
CTGACGGCATTGCCTGCGAAATCACGCCGCACTGCCGCACCGATTGTGATCGTACGGACGAAGCGGGGGTTTTTCAGCAGCCTCCTAGCTGAAAAAAATTGAAATCTCTATTCAAAACGGATATACTTCGATCGACCAAAGATGTCCACAAACCGAGCACGAAAACGAGAGAAATTCGCATCCTCCGTCCTTCGTGTTGAAGGAATGTATACAATTAGGAATTGATTTCCTGCAGCGCACGACGTGCGTGTCGGAACAAGAATTTTCGAGGATGCAACCCCATGGATGAAAGATGATGCAACGGTATGTTGCATCCTACTTTCATCGTCCTCCGTTCTTCCGCCTGCGACGTGTTTCGGACGAGAAGGGACGCCGCCGACGCCCCGATTACGAAAAACCCGATTTTGAACCTGTTAATTTCGGTCAATCTCTGTGTCCTTTTTCATCAGCAATGCACCTTTTCGGCATCGGCTCCTCAAAGTGCCCTGGTATGTCCCAAAAATCAAACGGTAAGTACGTCCCTCCTTTTCAGATGCAGACAAACCTATTGTTTCCATGAAAAAAGCACTCGTTACCGGAGCCACCGGATTCGTCGGGAGTTTTCTCGTAGAAGCCCTCCTGGATCGGGATCGGGACGTTCACTGTGTCGTCCGGCGATCCAGCAACCTGCGTTGGCTCAAACAGCTTCCCGTCAAATTCGTTACCTGGGATCTTGTAAATGATCCCCCACCCCGGGAGCACCTCTCCGATGTCAATGAAGTTTACCATGCGGCCGGTGTGCTCAGTGCACGTTCCAGGGACGGATTCTTCCGGGTCAACGCGGATGGGGTGGAGCAACTCTTAGACGCCCTCCACGACGCGAATGCGCCGGTTGAACGCCTGGTTATGATCAGTAGCCTGGCCGCCGCCGGGCCCGCTCGAAACCGAGTTCCCTTAACGGAGGACGATCCTCCGGATCCGGTAAGCAATTACGGCAAAAGCAAGCGAGAGGGTGAACGACGTCTGCTCCGTCACGCCAACGGCTACGACTATACCATTATTCGCCCTCCTGTCATTATCGGGCCCCGGGACGAAATGGTTCTGGATATGGTCGAAATGGTGGACACCGGAATCGTTCCCAAGTTTGGCCGTTACAAGACGTACAGCTTCATCTACGTATCGGACCTGGTCCGGGGCATCTGCCGAGCCATGGAAACCGATCGAGCCAGAAATGAAATCTACTTTCTTTCTCATCCCGAACCGGTCGGCTGGACGGAATTTCTGACCGAAATCGGGCATGCACTCGATCGGAATCCAACTGTCATTCCGGTTCCGGACCATCTGGCCACCATACTTGCTACCATCGGGGCGTACGTCGACGGGATACCCGGACTGAAAGATTCGTTCACCCGGGACAAAGCACTTGAGATGCAACAGCGAGCCTGGCTTTGCTCGTCGAAAAAAGCCCGCGACCATCTGAACTTTCAGTGTTCGGTTGATTTTGAAAACACGATCCGTAACACCATCGACTGGTACCGTCAAAACGGCTGGATACGATGAACGTCCTCAGTAAAAAAAGAAAATCCCTGCTGCATTCATCCCATGTTTCATATGCCCCCTTTGAATCACGTTTTCAACCCTTGAACACCTCGATTGCGTGATTTCGCCGGACACGATGATCGAAAAGCGGTTCGGGATACGACTCACCAAGTTTGACCCCTGATTCCGCAAGACGATCGGAATCCGCGTCGAACGGGGCGTGGATAAGATCATCGGGGAGATCGGCAAGCTCGGGACAATAAGACTGAATAAACGCCCCGTCTGGATCATATTCTTCACTCTGTGCAATAGGATTAAACATACGAAAGTAGGGAGCAGCATCGGTCCCCGTGGAGGCGCTCCACTGCCAACCTCCGTTGTTCGCGGCCGTATCCCCGTCAATCAACCGATTCATAAAGTACCTCTCCCCCTTTTTCCAGTGGATCAGACAGTGCTTGGTAAGAAACTGCGCGACGATCATCCGTAAACGATTATGCATCCAACCGGTGGTGTTGAGCTGTCGCATAGCCGCGTCGACAATGGGAAATCCCGTCCGTCCGCACTTCCAGGCATCAAACCAGTCCGGGTGATCTTCCCACGCCAGATCGTCATACTTACTTCGAAAATTCTGATGCACGACGTTCGGGAAATGAAACAAAATCTGATGATAAAAATCACGCCAGATCAACTCTTCTATATAGGTATCAATCCCCGGATTCTCCGGATCCGTACGATGTTCAAAGCATAGTTCATACAGTTCACGAACGGATACAAGTCCGAATCGGAGATACGGAGACATACCGGACGTCCCTTCCCGAGCAGGGTAATCCCGATCCTCGTGATATCGTTGAATTGAATTGGTTAAAAAAGCATCAAATCGATCGATCGCCGAGGATCGATCGGGTTCCCAATTCAACGATGAAAGTCGTCGTTCCAGTCCGAGTTCGGCCACATCGGGAATGTCACCCGAATCGACCTCTGCGACAGCCCCCGGGTTTGACACGTCGGAAACCGATTTCGGTTTTTCCCGTTCTTTCCACTTTTTCGCGTAATAAGTGTAAACCTGATAAGGAGACCCCTCCTCGGTTAGAATTTCCCGCTCCTCAAACATCACCTGATCCTTATATGTATGGACGTCCACTCCCGTCCTCTGCAGTGAGGCCCGTGCCATCTCATCTCGCTCGATCTCATACGGTTCATAACAGCGATTCCAGAACACCGCCCCGGCATTCAACCGGTCCGCCAGCTCCGGGAGCAGCTCCGACGGGTGCCCGATCCGAACGTACAGCTCCCCAACCCGTGAACGGATATCTTCCCGCAACGACGCCACACACTGTAGCTTAAAATGAAGACGATCTCCGCAGCGGTGCGGCCAGTGATCATGAGTGGGATCAACCAGATAAACGGGAATAACGGTACCGCTTTTGGCTGCATGATAGAAACCGACGTTATCCTCCACTCGAAGATCACGTCGGAACCAGAACAGGACATTCGACATTTTACGCATAAATATACCTCCTCCGAAATGTGGTATAGGCTCATCGGATGTGCTGCTTTGTGACCTCACGAACCCATTCAATCCCTCGGGGTTGAATGGCGACGAATCATGACATCCGGAGTCCACCGAAATCAGGGAATACCTGCACGTGTGCCGTGAACGACAATCTTTATATCAGGTTTGCCTTGCTGTTCACAACCCTGGGTCAGGCAACGGGATCCTGCCTCCGTTCCCAACGTTGAAGCTGAAGAAACCCTTTAACCTGTGTTGAAATTCGAATAAAGTTAATTGAACGATCACTGAGTTGTACAATATTTTACTCGGGCCCGCCCCGTGCTGGAACAGCAGCCAGAAAACAGATGATTGCTGCTGTTGCGAAAACAAAAATAGGCCGGTGGTAATGACGCCCACCTTGATCTGAAGTTGATTCGTCCACCCTTTTTGTGTTCGAGAACGTAAGGAGGAGCAATATATGGCTGATGAATGGAAACTTTCGGAAGATCAGCTCCGGAACGTATTAGATCCGGACCAGTTTGATTTTGAGAGCACGGCTGAACTGGACCCCCTCGAAGACGTGATTGGCCAGGACCGTGCAATCGAATCGATTCATTTTGGAGCGGAAATTGACCGGCCCGGTTATAACATTTTTGCCCTCGGCCCACGAGGCACAGGAAAATCCCGACGAATCGAGGAGTACCTCGAACAGAAAGCTGAAGACGAACCGGTGCCCTCCGACTGGATCTTCGTAAACAATTTTGACCGTCCGGATCGCCCCCACGCCCTCGAACTGCCAAACGGCACGGGACGGGAGCTAAAGGAGGACATGGATTCATTCGTTCAACAACTCAAAACGGACGTGCCGGATCTGTTCGACAGCGAAGAGTATCAGCAGGAGCGCGAGAAAATCCAGAACGACTTTGAGCAGGCCCAGAAAGAGCTGCTTCAGGAGCTTGAGGATGAAGCTCGGGAAAAAGACTTCACGGTTCTTCAGACCCAGGGAGGCCATATGCTCGCC
>CAZSFH010000242.1:0-4010 GCA_964606115.1 uncultured Planctomycetia bacterium
AAGGAAAAACTTTACTAAATCGTTTCCTTGAGACATATAAACACACCCCAACTTGGCCAAGAGCATTATTGACGTTGGATAATTATTATACCCACTCAAAGAAAAAATATATAATATTAAAAAAAGTTTATCATCGTTTTCCAAATCACAAATATGGTAGAAGAGCATTGCTTTACTTGGGTCAATGGTATTTTGTTAATGATAAGTATGGAAAATCTAAACGATTTTTTAGAAAATTGAAAGGGGAAGCCGAAAGTGATCGGAACAGAAAGGCTTCCAGAGCTTATCTTCATCTCATTGAGAAACAAGAAGGGGATGCAAAACCATGAAAAATTTTCTATTTGTTGTTGCAGTTTGTGTTGGTGTTTTGAATTGTTTTGTGGGGTCTTCTGCCGTTGCTCAAAATTCAAAAAAGAGACATTCAAGTGTTTGCTGGGGAGATCATTTTTCGAAAGATTATGGCACTGTGAAGCAAGGGGTGGTTTTGGTATTGGAAGTGACACCTTCATGTTGCGAGAGGGTAGCTGGCGCGGTGGATTCTGCAGGAGGGATTGGTTGGAAAGGAGGGGGGTCAGGAAGAAAGATAAAATTTACGGCAACGGGTACAGAAAACAAAAGTGGTGTTCATACCGGGAAGTTTGGCGGTATCATGCTTGATTGTGAAGGCGGAAAGAAAAAGGGAAAGGAACAGGGTAAAGTAAATAAGGAACAGGGTAAAGTAACTAAGGAGCCTTGGAGTGGTGAAGCAAGGGTTTGCATAGAAAAGGATAAGAATGAAATACTGATCCAAATTGCAGAGCTTGAAAGTAAAATAGCAGAGCTTAGGTCCAAATTGAACCAGCTTGATAAAGAAATAAAAGAGACTAGAAAAAAAAGAAACGAGTGTTTGGATAAACGAAGGTCACGTATTGAGTTAGCTAAAAAGGTTCTTGCATGTGTCGGGATTCCTGGAGCTGTGGCAGGATTGAGTTCTGCAATAGCTAAACAAGGATTTAAGGGAGCTTTAAAACAGGCCGTATCAAAAGCCGGACTCACTTTCGGGTTGGCATTATTAAATATATGTCTAATAAAAGAGCAGATATCGCAATTTACAATTGATTGTCAGAAATTTTCAAGCAACCTTAAAAAGTTGAGGAAGACGAGAAATGAAACTGCAATTAAGTTGTCTGATCTTAGAAAGAAGCTTAAAAAATTAAAAGAAATGCTGGAGGTTTGTGGTTAGATCAGTTTGATTTGTCTGTTAATGTTATTTTAATTTCTTAGAGGTATTAGCCCATGCAAATGAAAAAGTACTTTCAGATTACTTTTCTTGTGTGTTTCTATGTTGTTCAAGTGATACCTATTTATTCGCAATCAAAGGATACTTCTTATAATAATAATAAAGAAAGAAAAGTAGAGGAAAATATAAAAAAACTTGATTCCCTTTCAAAAAAGCTTGAGAAGATGTATAAAAAGGGTAAGAAAAATGAGATCCGAAAATTGATAAATGAAATATTTTCAATTATTCGGAGTTTAAAAAAACATAAAATTTCTAGCTTGTATGTTCATAACGGGCGTCATGCCAATCTTACAATATACGACAAACCAATGAATCAAAACATAAAATTTCTAAAAAAAGCATATTCAAGAAAAGAAAAAAAGTCATTGGGGATGCCATGGCTCGCTTAGACAAAATAGGGGATAAGGCGTCTAAGAAACTGGAAAAAAAAATCAAACGGGAAAAATATGGTTTAAGAAAAAATCCTGAAGGATATGGTAGTGATTTAAGCAATCGAATGTTAAAGAAATATAAGGCGGATTTAGTTAAGCTAGAAAGATCAATTAAAGAGGATGGTTTTACAAATAAAACGAAACAGCATATGAATATATTTTATCGAAAGCTAAGTCATAATGTCAATTATGAGAAAATTGTATTAAACCGATTAAAGGCTGCCAAAAACTCTGATGTATTAATGGCTTATTGCATATTGCTTGCAAACTCATCTAGAATTAAAACTATTAAAACTTTGACTAAACACATGAGGGCTAGGAATAGTATCAATGAAAAGTTGTTTATTGCAAAGTCGCTCTCGTTTCAGAAGGATCTTCAACAGAACCCGGTCAAATATTTTCGATCTTTTAAAATGAAAAATGATTTGGGGATATCATCTATTGGAAGATTAAAAAACCCGATTATACGAGAGGCCCTTGCAAATTTGTTAGAACAACAAAGGAGTAAAGGACTCAAAAAAGAATTCATTAAATTATGGGCAAAGTCAGCTGATTACCCCAGATTTAATAATTTCACTGAGAGGATTCTAGGTGATATAAACAACCAACCTGATGCCGCGTCAGCTGTGATTTATTCTATATGCAACACGTTAGCGGAAATCCAGCAAAAACAAAATGACCTTGTTGGTTCATTGCTCAAACTCAATGAAATAAAAGGTGTTCCAAATTCTGTGAAAAAGACTTTATTACAGGAATCACATCATCTAAAAAATAAAAAAATACAAAAACAACTAGTGCTTCCTTGGGTGAAAAAAATACTTACTAAACCGATTGACTGGACACTTGTTTCCTCTGCTCTATGGGGTTTGACACATCTTGCTGTCAAAAAGAAGATGGATGCTGATTTAGAAAACATTAAACGAGAAAAAAATAAACTTATTCATCTTTATTTTGATAATCTAAATGATGAAAGACGTTTATGTAATTATGTCCATAGATTCATCATATATTTAATATACAACACGGATTTTTTTGGTTCGGCTGATAATGTCAATTTAACCCTATCTAATATTGCCACAGCGTATAACAATCATCATAACAAAAAAATAAAAATTTATTTAATCAAAGCCTTATTAAAGATGAAGGTAAAGAAAATATCAGAGAGTGCTGTCAAAAATAAGTTGAATTCATTATATAATAATACTCATGATGAACAATTGAGACGTTTCATTAAGCAAGAAAGGGAAGAAGTCAATGAACGATGATATAACAGAAAAAAACGGTAAATCATAGAATGTATAGTGTATTTTCTAAGAAGTAACGGTAAATCATATCCTCATGAAATAATATATTTTGTTCTCCTTCTACTATTTTATTGCGTATGGATTTATAGTTTATTGTCCTTATGGGATCATGTTCCCGAGTTAAACGACTCCGACCTAAATATCTTTCAAAGCTGGACAGCAGCTTCTTTCATAGGTGGATTTTATTTGTACCCGTTGACGTTTTTTTTAATTGTTTTCTTAAAATATCTGGACTTCGAATTTGATAATTGGTCTGTTTTAGGAGTCGTGCTTGCGATTATATATATGTGTCTTGTACATGGAGCGGGGATAACCTTAAATCTATTCGTGATGATTCTTGTTTTTATTCCTTATATGATCCTACTGATCCTATGTTTAAAGGATGTAGCTCGCAATCAATGGAGATATTCGACCTGGGTGTTATTTTTCATTGTCACCATCAACTTTTTGGTCTCCACATTTTTCCTTCTCTGAAAACTTTTGAGAGAAATCTATGAGGGTGCATAAAAAAGTTTAAAACAAGAAATATGCGAATCAAATCGTCAAAGAGGGCCTTAAACCGTTTTATTAAGTGATGACACTTTCGAGGTCGAGAGTTAAAATTTATTTGTGTTGTACTACATCACTTTTTTTGGTCCTCAAGAGATTGGTCTTTCGGATTTGATGGACGAATCAGACCAGTCATGTTTTCTACCGTTGGAAGAGAGGAGTGCAAAACTGGCGTTAACGGCCTTGGAATGAAGCCGTGAGACACTCCACCAGTTGGGTGTGGAGTGGGAAGGAATGGTGATGCACCATGGTCGTGATTCGGTATTTACAGGACAGGAATGGCCGGATCAGGTTTTCCTGAAAGACGGGTTGCGTCCGTCTTTCTCCAGGAGCGGTGGCCGGAGGCCCAGCGATTGTACCATCGACTGATTGACCGGTTCGGAAACGGAACGCTGAAAAGCATGCCGCAGGGACAGGAAGCCTATCTCACGTACGTCATCGGGAACT
>CAZSFH010000243.1:0-3973 GCA_964606115.1 uncultured Planctomycetia bacterium
AACGCCGCGGCATGGATTCGGATGCGATCCCGTTCCGCTTCCCCGAGGATGTTTTTGACTTTTCGATCCGCCGCGGAAAGCATTTCGTCTTTTTCACGGCTGACCTCTCCCTGGATCTCTCGTTTCGTGCGTCTCCCCTGGGCGCGATATCGCTCGGCGATTCGCAGACGCTCGGAGATCATGCGCTCGTACACGTTTTGTCGAACAGACTGCGTATAGTTCAGCTGAGTAAACATCACGTCGATCAGTCGCACGCCGAAGCGATTTTCTAACTTCTCCCCCAGTCCATCCATGATTTTCTCAACAAGTTCCGTTCGACCATATCGTATTTTCGCCGCTTCGACTTCCTCCACCTGTTCATCTTCCTCTTTTGTGTCTTCCGCCTGTTTAAGACGTTTTCGAACCCGCTCCTGAAGCTCCAGGTTTTTATTCCGCACGGCTTCAATAAGACGAGTCTTCGAAAGCACATCTTCCACCCTGGAATTAATCACCCCACCGATAAGTGTCAGTGCCTCCCGTTTGTTGGTAAATCGCTCGAAATATTTGACGGGATCAAGAATCCGAAAGAAGGCCGTCGTATCGATATTCAGTGTCCGTTTATCCAGCGTCGAAACTTCATTGACCTCTCCCTGCCATTGAAGAATACGGGAATCGAACTTATGGACCTGATCGACGAAGGGCCATTTAAAATACAATCCCGCCCCTATTTCGACCTGAAACCCCTGCTGATTCTGGTCCAGCCGTTTCATATACTGAATCTGTTCGTCGTTCTCCCCTTTCTCCGAACTGAATCCGGAAACCACCGCATGCTGAACGTCTCCAAAACGCGTAATCACGGCACTTTCCATTTCATCAACGGTATAGACCGCGCCAAACAGGAGAATGACCAGCGGAATGAGAAGGACGATACACCCGATAATCAGAACATCTCGCGTCTTCATCAATCCTTATCCTGTAACTGCAGATGGGGAAGCAAACCACGCACCCGTTCATCCACGACATACACCCGTTCCGAATCGTTCAAAACTTTCTGCATGGTTTCCAAAAACATACGTGTCTTCGTGATTCTTGGCGCCGATTTGTACTGATCCACCATGTGCTGAAACCGTTCCGCCTCACCAAATGCCGTGTTTCGAATTTCGGCGGCCCGTCCCCTTGCCTGTGAAATTCGTTTCTCCACCGTTCCTTCCGCCTCATTCAAAACCGATTCTTTCTCTCGAAGCGCCTCGTTCCGTAACTTCTCCCGGTCCTGTCGTGCGCTATCCACCTCTTTAAACGCATCGATTACACTGTCCACGGGGGGTTCCGTGTCCTGAATCTCAATACCGTCGATCCGTATCCCCGTGTTATATTGATCCATCACAGACTGTAACTCATCTTTGATATCTCGCCGAATCGCTTCCCGGGCTTCGGTAATCACTTTCAAGACCGATTCGTCTCCGACAATACGGCGGGTTGTGGCAAGACTGGTTTCCCTTATGAGACGACGTACTTTTTGATCATCTACGTTAAACAGGTACTGTTTCGGTTTTAGTTTACGGTACTGCACCTCCCACTCAACCCGTGCCACGCCGAGGTCCCCGGTGAGCATGAGGGATTCGACATCCTGATAATTCGTAGCCTGATTTGACTGCGTTTGCTGCCGATTACCTTCTCGATATCCAAATTGTTCTTTAAACTGCTTTCTGGTTTGTACGATGTGTGCACGCTCGATGGGATACGGCAATTTCCATCTCAGTCCCGGACCAACCTGACGACTGAACTGGCCGAATTGCAGCACCACGGCTTCCTCATTACGATCCACGGTAAAAATCGTGGTGGGCGCAATTAAGATCGTCAGAAGGAACACGATCAACACCACAAGCGAGCTCGGGTGTTTCCGAAACCAGTTCACAATTTTCCGGATGTTCCTCCGAACTTCCTCTACCCCGTCCTGATTGTAGTCTCGTCGCTCGTTTGGCATGTTCGAATGAGGGATTCAGATGACAATTACCACAAATCGTACAAGAAATGAGGCTTGTTTCCAAATGGTGAGTATAAGCAGCCTTCTTTCTCACCCCTTGATTTTTTTAACGTCGATCCGCTGATGCCACACTGGCAATCCGGCAGCTTCCTGATTTCATCGAGATGAAGTTGCCGATAGAAATATAAATCTAAAGATGTACCGTCCTGTACGAGGTAAATTCGAGCGTTACTTGGAACCGTCGCCTTTATTGTGCATTCAATCTTCCGGGATCACCAATATCAGCATGACGGAAAACGTACAGGTGGCCAGAATGCATCCGGTTCCCGGGGTGATTCGATTGGAAACAATCAGGCTCCCGAGAGCATACCAGGAGTGTGCACATCCGTAGAGAACCGGCATCAGCGGGTAAACCGGGGAGACGTCTGATTCACCTGTTGCATCCAGCCAGATAAAGGCCCCGGTCACAACCGCCGATATCACGGTGAGCCAGTGCGGCAGCCGGACCGGCCCGATCGATATTGTGCCCGTCCATCCATCTACGAGAAAACGTTGCTGAACTCGATTTAGAAGTTCCGGAGAAAGATTCAGCTCCGGGGCATTATGGAATTCACCCCATGGAAGAAAAGCGGCGACAAACACCAGACAGCAGGCCGCCGTCATAAGGACCGGATATCGCTGCATCATGTGGAATTTACTTCTTGTTTTCGTCCAGACCGGCCTCAATCGCGCGATCGATCGCTTCAGCTAAATCGTACGTATACGGTTCATCCGGAATGTTTTTTTCGTCGACTTTTTCCCGCACGTTTCCCAGAAAGGCTTTGATTTCCTTTTTGGACGGGTTTGATTTGAACTGGATCGCTTCCTCCGTATCGTTCCTCCGGATCGGTTTGGTGGCTTTTTTGAAATACGATATTGGAATCTCCCGTTCCGCCAACCCCCGTTCAAATCGGTCCAGGAGCCGGGAGGCGTTTTCTTTTTCTTTTTGAGTCAATTGTGCCTGGTTGACCATTTGTGCCTCGATGTATCGGAGGGAACCGATCTGGAAGATTGGCCGTTTTTGGATTTCTTTTGCGATTTCGTTGAGTTCACTGGCCGACAGTTCGTTCTTATTGAATTGTTTCTCGAGTTTGTCGACCCGGTTCAAAAGTTTCTTTTCCTGGTCTTTCGGAAGTTTCTGTTGCTTGATGGTTTCTCGCAACTGACCCGCTACCAAACCCGATGCCATGGATCTCCAGTTGTAATAGAAATACACACCGGCACCCGCCACGAGAAGAAGGCCGAGCACAGTAACGATTCCGCATCCGATCAGTACTTGAGCAACAGTGGACAGGCCTTCTTCCTGATCGGACCCGGATGGGTCCGGCGAGGAAGGGCTGTCCTCGCGTGACTCGTGTGGTGACTGCGGTGAACTCTTCGGGGATGAATGGTTTTGATTCATTGTATCCTTTTCCTTTTCAGTCGAATAGATTTTGTTCCTTCGACGATCGTCCCTTCGAGCTTCGTGTTTCGGTTTTCCTATATTAACACGAATACGAATAAATCACAGGTTGGACATCAGTCATCGGTCTCATTTCGAGCGAAGCCCTGCGACTCAATTCCAAACGCCTCGTTAAAACGGGCACTGAAGTTTTCGAACGCTATGGCGGCCGTAATTTCCACCATCTGCTTCGGGGAAAAATGTTCTCGAAGCCGATCAAACAGTTCGTCGGAGACCTCCGCCGGGGTTGACGTCAACGCTTCCGCGTAGCGGATGACCGCTTTCTCGAGATCCGAGAAACAGTCACTTTCCCTGTACTGTGGTAGTGCTCGAATTTCATCTGGTTCAAGACCCGCCTCACGGGCGTGGTGTTCGGTAAAGTCGATTCAGAACGGACACCCCACCATCGACGCCGTTTTATGCATGGCGAGGGTTTTCATCCGATCGGAAACGGCCCCTCCGTTTTCAATTGCCCGACGGAGAAACGCGGTGCCCCTGAGAATCTTCGGGTGATGACTGTAGATCCGAAG
>CAZSFH010000244.1:0-448 GCA_964606115.1 uncultured Planctomycetia bacterium
TCCGGCTGGGGACCGGGGGCGCCCAGGAACGGTACGGAATCACCCCGGACCTCACCACGTTAGGTAAAATCATCGGTGGAGGCATGCCCGTAGGGGCCTTCGGCGGCCGCCGGGAGATCATGGACCACCTCGCTCCGGCCGGCAACGTTTACCAGGCGGGTACCCTGTCCGGAAATCCAATTTCCATGGCCGCGGGACTCGAAACCATAAAGATGCTGGAGGAAAAGAACCCTTACGATCAAATCGACGACAACGCCGAACGGTTTGTCCAACAGGCCGAGGAGATTGCTTCTTCCCACGGCATCCCGGTTTATCCCCGTCGCGTCGGATCCATGATATCCCTGTTCTTCCAGGAGGGTCCGGTCCGAAACGAACAGGACGCAAGACGGAGTGATACCGACCGTTTCGCACGGGTCCACAGCACTCTCCTCGAAAAAGGTATTTACTT
>CAZSFH010000244.1:458-3966 GCA_964606115.1 uncultured Planctomycetia bacterium
CTTTCCACCCTCCCAGTACGAAACGATCTTTATCAACGTCCCCCATGAGAAGAGGCATTTCGAACAAACCCTGGACGCCTTCGACTCGGCCCTGTCCGACCTCTAACGGCCGGTCGTCGACGACGTCACGTTC
Source organism: uncultured Planctomycetia bacterium (assembly GCA_964606115.1). Classification (GTDB taxonomy): domain Bacteria; phylum Planctomycetota; class MHYJ01; order CAYXQY01; family CAYXQY01; genus CAYXQY01. The sequence goes on from CAZSFH010000244.1 coordinate 592, forward strand.
GCGGAGATCCGCAGGTGGATTTCATAAAAAAATAAAAAGGGCCAAGATCCCGAACTCGAACCCATTCCCAAAGCCTCGAACAGTAAAAAACAAATTCCCTCTCCGCCTGTTCTGCCTGGCACTGATCACGGTATTCCTATTCGGAAGCTGCAGGGAAACCAACCCGCGCAAAAATCAACCGGCGGCGTCGCCGGACTCCTCGCACGAATCTTCCCCTTCCAAACCAGAAACGCCCTCCTCACAAAAACCCGCTCCGCCGGATGGAAAACGACTCGCCCGCACCCACTGCGTTTCCTGCCACGATTTTCCCGCCCCCGAGCTGCTGGATAAAAGCACCTGGAAAAAAAAGGTCTTCCCCCGGATGGCCCTTTTCACAGGCGTACGAGTGACCGCCGAATACGCCCAAAAACAGCGGAACAAGTTCCTTGATCGATACCGAAAACTTCATGGGCACCGGCGGGCAAAAAAAGGAAACATTTTCCCGGATACCCCACAGATCCCTCTTTCAGAGTGGAGAAAACTCAGAAACTACTACCTTCAAAAAGCTCCGGAAACCCTCTCCTCCGAGAACCGACCCGAACTCCAAACGGGCCAGACCCTGTTCCGGGTCCGGACGGGTCCTCCGGCGGACCGAACAGGAACAACCTTCGTTCAAATCCTTCCCGGAGAACATCATTATATGACGGGGCACGCCCGGGACAAACTCCTGTATCTTCACCACCCCGGTCAGCGCAGGACCCGGATTAAAAGTCCTTCATCCCCCGTCCATGCACGGTTCTATGAACACCATCTCGACGTCCTGGCCGCCGGACACCTTCCTCCCAACGATGCCCTCAGGGGAAAACTGTTCCGAACACCACTCGACAACCCACACGAACGAACCACCCTGCTTGATTCCCTCCCCCGTCCCGTGCATTTCAGCACCGGCCTGGTGAACGAGGATCGAAAAAAAGATTACGTCGTTTCCGGATTCGGAATGTTTCTCGGGGAACTATCACTGTATATCAACCTGGACAAATCCGGTTACGAACGAAAGGTCACGCTCAAAAAGGAACCGGGAGCAATCAAAACGACGATTCGCGACCTGAACGGCGACGGTCGAAACGATGTGATCGCCATGTTCGGACAGAAGCGGGAGGGGGTGTATGTCTTTTACAACCAGGGAAACGGAAACGTTCGGGAAGAACGCGTGATCGAATTCCCCCCGACGTACGGGTCCAGCAGCTTCAAACTGACCGACCTGAACGGTGACGGCCACCCGGATCTACTGACGACCAACGGGGACAACGGAGATTATCCCAATCCCATTCTGAAACCGTATCACGGCGTCCGCATCTTTCTTAACGACGGTGAAAATCGATTTCGACAGGTTTATTTTTTTCCGATGCACGGCGCATATGACGCGGAGCCCATCGACTTTGATCTGGACGGGGACCGGGACATCCTCGCCATCAGCCACTTCCCCGACCTGGAAAACCGACCCGAAGAATCGATCGTATACCTGGAAAACCGCGGATCCTTTCGTTTTCGAGCCTATACCATAATGGCTCCACGATCGGGTAGATGGCTTGTCCTGGACACCGGTGATCTGGATGGGGACGGGGACAAAGACGCCATTATCGGAAATCACAATGTCGGTCGAACCCTCCAACCTCACCGTAACGACAGCCGGGAACCCCCAACCCGAAACTCATCCCCTCAATATATCTTCCTTCGGAACCTGACAAAATAACCATGATAAACAGTCGATTGGAAACAGACGAGACGAAACCCGTGCGAGCATCACCGACGCCCCGGACGGCCACGTCAGCAAAATCTGGTTTGGCCAGATCGTCGCGGCCACCGACTACATTGGTCCGATTAAGAAGAACCCACACTAATGGGACACCGGCCGAAAGGGATCATTTCTCAGCATCCCTTCTCCCATCGTTCCATGTAATTCTACTAACCCGTGATGAAGAAGATCAGGTTCCGAACACGTACAGCAAAATCACGAAAGAAATGGATCCAGCAACAAGTCCCATGACAATTTGATCACGCAACCTGCAGCTAAGCCACCAGACACATGCCGGTTTCACAGCATCCGTGAACACCTGCTTCCCGGTCGTGCTTCCCAGCTCCCAGGAAGAAACGAAGGTATCCCGCACATATTGATACCCCTTTTTGAAATACCTCTGTACTGATACGTCCGGGTCTTCAAGAACATTCTCCGGCAGATCGACGTCGGAAAGATGTGAACTGCCCTCCTCCGAAATACCTTTCTCCTGAAACCGTTCATTGTTTAACCTCCGTGTCATCTCCTGATTGATCCTCATAATTTCAATCAGTGTGTCCTCGTCGAAATAACTTCGATGCCCCTCATCCCCTTTCGATCGATTGCAGGATTGACAGAGCGGAATGGCATTGTTCACCCAGAACCCATTGCGGTGCCAGAGCGCGAACGTTCCCCCACGGGACTTCGGTAAAAAGAAATGATCCAGGTCGAGCCCTTGCTGCATCGCCCCGCAGTTACAGCACGCATTCCCAAATTCCTGAAGCAGCACGAGCTTATACCTTTTTCGATACGCACGGTCCCGGGGATGCTCCCGTTCAAAATCTATTTCCCTGACAACGAACTGATCCGGATCCCCTTCAATCCGATACTCCCTCATCATCGTCCGGAGCGTTTCACGTTTCGTTTCCTCGTGCTGCGATTTCTTATGTTTTTTCCAGACTCCGTAACCGACCGGGATCAGAACAATCGCTACCGGCAAAAGTGACACGGACACAAAGACCAACCCCCCTACAAACAGCAGAATGAACGTCGTTTCTACAACCGTCTCCAGCCCATCCAACGATCGCTCCGGGGAGCCCTCATCCTCATCCTTTTTCTCCCGGGCATCATCCGGTAATTCCTCCCGATCCGTTTCCCCAAATTTTTCCTCCAGAAGTTCCTCCGCTTCGTCCGGATCGAGCGGTTCCGGTTCGATCATCAATCGTCTTTGAAGAAAATATCTTTTCTTAAAAAATACCTGATGTGAACAGATGACGTCACAAAAGTTATGTAAGTAGAGAAAGTGGGGTATCCTCTTCAATGAGATTCGAACCTGTTAACTTGAACCCATTGAAAGAGGATACCATGAACAGTTTATTCGAAGACACCGATCTCGATCAACTTCTTGAGCTTCTGACCAGGACAAGAACGGAACTGAGTTTTGGCGTAAGTTTCCAGGATAAGGTCCATGAGAAGGTCCAAGAGAAGTTCGAGCAGCTCATGGAAGGCGAACGAGAAGCGTATCTGAATGAAGCGGACGATCAAGGAGCACCGAAAGTGGTTGAAGCCCATGAACTCGATTCCTACGATAGAAGCAGCAGAGAAGATTGTTTATCTGAAGT
>CAZSFH010000245.1:0-3957 GCA_964606115.1 uncultured Planctomycetia bacterium
TTTTTAGCCGGTCGGAACGGATTTCAGCTGCTTCAGCAACAAGAGGAAGGAGACTTCATTGACGTTACGGATCAAATGGGTTTGACCGATCAGGTCCAGTCCGATTCGTACCACGGAGCGGAGGGTGCGGACGTGGACATGGACGGGGACCTGGACGTGGTGGTCCTTCCGGAGACGGGAGCACCGATTCTGTTTCGTAACAATGGTGATGGAACGTTCTCGATTCGGAAACGGTTCCAGGACGTGCAAAAACCAACCGACTTCGTCTGGCAGGACCTGGATTCGGACGGCGACGGGGACGCGGCACTGCTCGATCAGTCGGGCACACTGACCGTTTACCAGAACAAACGAATGGGACGATTCGAAAAATGGACCACCAACTTTAAATTGCCCGGTATAAATGACCTGTCGGTCGCCGATCCGGACCGGGATAGCCACTTCGAACTGGTCCTTCTGCCGAAAGATGGATCAACTCGAATCGCTTCATTTCATGAGTCCGGCTCCCCGTCGGTCCGGACCGTAGTTTCCAGCTCAACTTCGACGGACAAGAACCAGCAACTGTTCGTCGCCGACCTGGACAACAATGGTGGTCTTGATGTTCTGGCTACCGGCAAGTCCTCCTCGCGAATTCACCTCCGCACGAAAGATGAAAAATACATCTCCACGGAAAACGTCCCCTATCAGGTCCAATCCATTCAGGATCGTAACCGGGACGGTCGGCTGGACCTGATCGGTGTCCAGCAGGATGGTTCGGTGATCACCGGAACGAACGAAGGAAAAAAAGAATACCGGGGCCTGATCCTTCGACCCCGAGCGGGGTCCGACAAGGGGGAACGTCTGATCAATTCGTTCGCCCTCGGCGGCGCGATCGAAATCCGGTCCGGTTTGATGTACCAGAAACAACCCATACCATCCCCCCTTGTCCACTTCGGTCTCGGCCACCGGGAAGAAGTGTCTCTCGTTCGATACCTGTGGCCGAACGGGGATTCCCGGACCTCCTTTTCGCCCCCTTCGCAGGACGCCGTCAAAAAGATGCCGGGTCTGAAAGGATCCTGCCCCTGGATCTTCACGTATAACGGCGAACGAATGGAGTTTGTGACGGACTTCCTGTGGCGTTCGCCGCTCGGCCTTCGAATCAACGCTCAGGACACGGCGGGCGTGCTCTCGACGGAGGATCGGGTCCTGATCGAGGGGAATCAGCTCCGGCCGCGGAACGGTTCGTATGATGTTCGCATTACGGCCGAACTCTGGGAAACACATTTCTTCGATCACGTGTCCCTCATGACCGTCGACCACCCGGACGACACGGAAATCTTCATCGATGAACGGTTCAACATGCCCCCCCCTTCCCTCGACGTTCGTGTCACGGGACCGCGACAACCCGTCGCGGAAGCACGGACCATGAACGGAATCGACGTGAAGGAACATATTCGAAAAAAGGACGATCGGTATTTTCACCATTTCCAGAAAACCAAGTACCAGGGCCGTGCGAAAGAATATTATATTGAAATCAAGCCGGGGAAATCTCTGCCGAAAAACGAACCGACCTGGCTGATCGCCAACGGCTGGGTGAAACCCACGGACAGTTCCGTGAACCTCGCCCTGAGTCAGTCGGACGAATCGAACCGAACGCCCCCGAAAGGAATTCGAATTGAGGTACCGGACGAGAACGGTAACTGGGTGGAGGTTCGCTCCGATCTCGGCTTTCCGGCCGGAAAGGACAAGACCATCCTTATCTCGCTCACCGATCTGTTCCGGAACCCGGAGGACCGGCGGCTTCGGCTCTACACGTCCACGGAAACCTACTGGAACGCCATCTGGTGGGCGCGGGGCCGACCCGACGCCCGGGTTAAGAAACGTCGAATCCAGCCTTCCATTGCACGCCTGAGATACCGGGGATTTTCCAGGGTGACCCGCACCGGCAAACATGCTCCGGAACGGCCGAAAAACTATCACCGGCTTGTGGGGACCGCACAGAAATGGCGGGACCTCACCGGTTTTTACACGCGCTTCGGACCGGTGGGGGAACTTCTTGAGAACGTGGACGACCGGTATGTTATAATGAATGCCGGAGATGAACTGCGAATGCGATTTCGTGCGCCGGATGCTCCGCCGGGCGGCTGGAAACGGGATTTTGTGCTGATCGGAGACGGCTGGGTCAAGGACGGCGACCTGAACACGAAATATTCCCGCACAGTACGCCCTTTGCCAACGCACAAAAAACGGTCGTACGACTCATTCCCCGAGACGCTCGCAGATGATCCCGTCTATCAGGCTCACAAACAGGACTGGGTGAACTACCACACCCGCTACGTGACGCCGCACCGCTTTCATCACGCAATTACAGGAACGGACGAAAAAGGCAAATAACGAACGCAGTGGAACACAAAGGGTACTTTTCCGTTTGTAAATCAATACACGTCGTCTCCGCCAGAATTGATTAACAACCTGACTCACGTTTGATCAGGAATTTTCCATGTCCGATTGGATACGAAAAACGATCGTCGGTGTCGTCTTTCTCACCCTTCTGGCGATTCCCTTTGCCATCAGCCGCTATTATGAGCGTCCGTCCTCTCCCGGGGACAACACCACCTCCCCGGAGAACGATTCCTCAGATCCAGAAAAACGATACGGATTCTCCCTGGAGGAGGTATCCGAAGACGTTGGTATCCAGTTCAAACATCACATCCCGAAATTCGACGAAAAACTGGATCACATCATGCCGGAAGTCGCCGAAGTCGGCGCTTCCGTCTCGGTGGTGGATTACAACAAGGACGGTCGACCGGACCTCTACCTGACGAACAGTGCCCGTGGAAAACCAAACGCCCTCTACCAAAACAAGGGCGATGGATCATTTGAGAACGTGGCGCCGGACGTCGGTCTGGCGGACGTGAACAGCGTGGAAAACGGCGTTTCGATGGGCGGGGTCTGGGGGGATTACGACAACGACGGTCACGAAGACCTCTTTCTGTATAAATGGGGCCGCCCGGTCCTGTTTCAAAACGAGGACGGTGAATCCTTTACCCCCGTCTCACGGGACAAGATCGATCTCCCCGAGTGGGCCAATCTCAGCACCGCCATCTGGTTTGACTACAACCGCGACGGCCACCTGGACCTGTACACCGCCGGGTATTACGCAAATGACGTCAACCTGTGGGACCTGGAAACGACGCGGGTGATGCCGGAGAGCTATGAATACGCCAGCAACGGTGGTCGCAGTTACCTGTTCCGGAACGACGGTGACGGTACGTTTACGGAAGTCAGTGAGCAGGTGGGGATCACAAGTAACCGCTGGACCCTGGCCGCCGGTGCCGCGGACCTGAACGACGATCAATACCCTGAATTATACGTCGCCAATGATTACGGCGTGGATGAACTGTACGTGAATCACGGAGGAAAACAGTTCAAAGAAGTCGGCAAGCAGGCCAACATCGGTAAAACCCCGAAAAGCGGGATGAACGTGTCGTTCGGGGACGTCCTGAACCAGGGCCGGTACGCCATCTTCGTGACGAACATTTCCGAGCCCGGGGTCCTCATTCAGGGTAACAACCTCTGGCTTCCCTCCGGAAAGACGAAAAAAGGAGCCGTGCCCGAGTTTCAGAACCTGGCCGGGAGCATGGGCGTCGAACTGGGAGGCTGGGCGTACGGCGCGCAGTTCGGAGACCTCAACAATGACGGGTACCTCGACCTCTACGAAGCAAACGGGTACATCTCCGCAAAACGAGGCACCGATTACTGGTACGATTTCTCCATGGTATCGGGGGGCAACAGCCAGATTATTCAGGATGCAAAATTCTGGCCGCCGATCGACGGACGAAGCTTTTCCGGCTATCAGCAGAACCGGGTCTGGTTGAACGACGGCGCGGGCCAGTTTAACGACGTATCGGGCGCCGTCGGGGGGGGAATTCGCCTCGACGGACGTGCCGTGGCGCTGGCCGACCTGTGGAACGACGGGTC
>CAZSFH010000246.1:0-2530 GCA_964606115.1 uncultured Planctomycetia bacterium
AACTAAAGTTACACTATGTTAAGTTTAGTTAACGATGCTGAGACAGAACTGCTGCAGTTCTTCTGTAACTATCCTACTACGCCTTTCAGTATCTCGAAAATTGCCGAGAAGAACGACCTATCTAGGCCCTGGGTTGCTGAGAAGGTTGAGAAATTCAGGAAAGAGGGGCTCGTGGAGGTTGAGAAGAAAGGAAATATGAAGGAGGTGGCTTTTAACAGAGACCGAGAGGAATCAAAGAGAGCTAAAAGAGTTATAAACCTGGAGGCGATATACAGCAGTGGAATAGTCGACAGGATTGTTGAGGAGTTTTCCTACCCCGAGGCAGTGGTGTTGTTTGGGAGTTTTGCAAAGGGAGAGGACACGGAGAAAAGCGATATTGATATAGCGGTGCTCTCAAGGACCGAAGGCGACATTGACATGAATATAATGGGTAGGGAGGTATCGGTTAAGGCTTTTGACCCGGCTGATATACCTCGAAACATGCTTGAGAGCCTTGCAAATGGCATAGTGCTTTACGGATACCTGGAGGTTAAGGGATGAAGAGATTCGAAGAATATGTGGAGGATGGTGAGGTCAAGACAGGTTCTGCTTCTCCTGCAGAGGCGGATTCTCTAAGAAGACAGGCCAGAGCGAGGTTTAGAGAGGAAATAGAAGAGGAAGAGATCACCCGCGGGAACGCCACTTTCAAGTTCGAAGATGCCTATGAGGCTCTTCGGCAGTTTCTACAGTCCTTCATGGCGGAGGAGGGATACAAACCCTACTCCCACGAGGCAATAATTGCTTTTGCACTGGAGAGGGAGATTTTGACCAGAGGAGAGGCAAACAGGATGGATAAATTCAGAAAGGTAAGGAATGACATCAAATATCGTGGAGAGACCACTAATGTGGATAGAGCAAAAGAAATGATTAGTCTGGCACGTGAGAAACTTGAATCATAGACTTTAAAACTCCGATATCTGGCTCTGACTGCTGTCATACCTGCACTCGATCTCGTCCTTTCTCTCCTTCATTATCCTCCTGCGCTCCTCCATGTCTCGAGGTATGACTATCTCTCCGTACTCCCCACCACCTCCAGGTATTATGATGGTCTTGCCCTCCCTGAACTTCTGTATGGCCTCTGCTATGTTCTTGTTGACCTCCTTGATGTCCTCTATAGATTTGTCAAGGAGCACGGAAATCTCCGAGTCGAACTCCTCTAGGAAATGGTTGTAGAACTCCTGAACCGTCTGGGTCTTGACCGAGGAATGGCCGACCACCTCTCTTATGATCTCTGCCAGGGGAATGAGATGTAGGTAGTCCGGGCGCCACATCGGAGACATACCTGAATCCGCCAGTTCAGATATCCGGTCCTTTACACCTTTCTTGATCGACTTGCCGCACCTTGTGCAGCTCCACTCCATCTGCTTGGCCTGCACAAGACTGTACTTCTGCCCGCAGTTCTGGCATGCTGTGCAGTGATACTTGCCCTCTCTAGGGTCAAAACCCACATTTAATACCGTCTTCCTACCCTCGTCCAGGTTCATCGCCATCTCTATCTCCTGGAAGCTCAGCTCGTCAAGCATGAACCGGTTGAACTCCCTTCCCATTTTATGTGGCCAGGGAGAGTGCGCATCGGAATTGCTCAAAAACACTAGGTCGTTGGTCTCGGATATCCTATCTGCAAAGTCGGAATCAGCAGATAGACCCAGCTCAAGGAAGTCCAGCTCAGAAGCCATGCTACCGTAGCAGCCCTTCAGGGAATCGTGATGGCCGTACACAGCGGTCCAGGGGGTGAAGGCATGCGCTGGACCTACTAGACATCCGCGATCCTTTGCAATCCCTGCGATCCTCTCCGCGCCTGTATTCAGTCTCGGCCTTCCATCGGTATCTATATCCGGAGAGACGGATTCAAGCTCGCTGTAGACCTCTCCTACTGCCTCAAAGTCCGGGAAGAATATCAGATGATGAACCCTGTTCTGGTCCTCTACCTCTGTTGTAAGCATGAACTTGCAGTCCTTGTTCCTGTAGATACCTGGCGCATGTTTCTCCGTCTTGTCCTTTACATGCTCCCTCCACTTTGGATGGAGGATGTCGCCTGTACCTACCAGGTCCAGACCCTTTATAGCGCTCTGTTTAGCTATCTCAGGGATCTTCATCTTGTCCGAGACAGCGCTGGAGTAGTAGCCGTGGAGGTGCAGATCCGCATCTATCTTCATATTTTTAAAAGGTGCTAATAAGCTTATAAAGATGCCAGCTGAAAGAGGGGGAGTCTACAGGGCGGCTGGAACGACTTATTTGAGTGTTTCGAGATGTTCCATATCAAGTTCAAGAATCTCTTCTATAGAGCCGAAACGAGTCCTTTTTCTAATTTTCTCTATCCTGCCACGCATGTCTTCTGCTTCCTCTTCTGATAGGATTCCAGCAATACTCAATAGAGATTTTTCTCCTTCGACTTTCTCCTCAGCTGCCATAATAAGACATATGCATCCACCTATACTTAAATCTCTTTGGAGCGCCCTGCACTAGGACTGGAAAATATAAAGGCATATGC
>CAZSFH010000246.1:2540-3955 GCA_964606115.1 uncultured Planctomycetia bacterium
TGGCTGCAATACCGGAGAGTGATTTGAGCTTCCTTCCTGCCTCATGATCCGTGTGAACTATATGTATCTCCCCGCCCTGGTTCTCTACAGCCTCCATGACCTTCTCGTACCTGTTCTCGGTTATGAGGTGGTCGTTCACTAAAAGATGTTCCACTGCGCCTACCTCTGCTGCCTGCGCGACCTCCTTGGGTTCATAGACCGCCTTGCCGTCCTCCTTGTTCAGATGCTTGAGGAATTCCTCTATCCACTGCACCTCCTCCGAGACTCGTGACTCGTCTATAACCTTGTCAACTGCACCACGCTTTATGACCTCCTGTATACCTGTATAACCTGTTACAGAGGTGTCCTGAAGCATCAATTTATCTGAGAGTTCAGGGTTCTCCTCCTTCAATCTGCTGTGGACGTTCTCCTTCTCGAAACCGGGCCCTGCGATTATAACCTTGTCGACCTTCTCGGCGTTCCTCTCGAGGACGCTCATTATCTGGCCGTAGAACGCCTCCTTCTCCTCTCCTTCGGTCTGATACATCTTTCCGGGAACATTAACATCCACGTTCGCCAGGTCCTTGATACCGGTCTCGGTGATGACTGCGAAGTCCGACTGACCCTTCTCGACCATACAGACCAGAAGCTGATAGTTGTCTATCCTCGCCGCCTTCTTGACCCTCTCTATCTGGAAATCCCGCCACTCGTCCTTCCATATCTCGAACTCCTTCCCTGCCTTGAGGTTGAATGTGTGATAGCCGTGCTCCACGTCTTCCGGCGCCTCTATGATCTCTCCGGTAGTCCTGAGACGGTTGCCCTGGAACTCCATCTTCTCCATCTCCAGCTTTATCAGGCATTTCTTCTTCTCCCTGCCGTCAGTCACGGTCCTCGGGCTCATAGTCTTCAGGACGTCTCCGGGCTCTATGACATACTTCAGATGCCAGAGATCCTCGTCCCTCTCAACTCTGAGGCGCATATACCCCTCGTTCTTGTCCTGGTAACGGGACGCAGAGATAAGAAACCAAAGAACTCCAAAATTATAAAAATCAAGCTTATAAAAATCAAGCTTAAAATAACTCTTTAAGGAAATGAGCAGCGACAACTACAGTGTGGGCGTACTGTTGGTGGTTCTTGGGATAGCTCTTATAGTCTATGGCTTTGGTACAGCTCTTCCCGTCTTAATGATATTTCTGGGTTTCTTTATAATGTCTCCCTGGGCCACTGTATTCTTATTGGGGGTCATGGCTGTTATAATGGCTATAATGATAACACTGGGTATGCTTGGGATAGTAACTTCCCCGATATGGGGGCCTGCGGTAATTATATCCTGGTTGTTCTAATTCTCTTGCTGGAGTCCCAACATATTTATTACCTTTATGTTCTATAACATGCCTATGTGGGAGCAGATGGCGAGATCGAGGAAAGGACTGAAT
>CAZSFH010000247.1:0-3918 GCA_964606115.1 uncultured Planctomycetia bacterium
GGGCCGTGGACCGTTCGCTGAGAAACCAACTGCACGAACTCGAACAGGATATCGTCTTTCTCGGTTTTAACCGCTGTGCGAAAAAGCTTCTTGACAAATTTGAACGGTCTCCATGGGTGAAGAGCAACCAGGAGATCGTCGTGATCTCGACGAACTCACCGCCGGAGAAGCAGTGGATTCGACACCTGCAAACGGATTACGCCGAAGCGGAAAAAATTCGTGATGAGGATTGGTGGGAGGACAAGCAACTGGCCGTTATTTTTCATGAATCCACCGCCGGCACCAAACAGACCCCTCACAACATCGACATTCGTAACGCCGTCACGTCGCTGGTTCTTCCGGAGGACGTTCGGGTCATTGCCGAGATCATCGACGAGGACTACGACCGGGTCCTTCAGCACGACATCGAACGGGACATCGAATTGATCTACAAGGAACGGTTCGATGCAAACCTGATCGCCAGTTCCATTCTCAACGACGGGGAGATATCCGAACTGTTTCGAACCCTTGGCAGCCTGTCGGGAAACCGGCTCCGCACCTATTACCTGGACGATCTCCTGCCCGACACCTCCGAAATCTCGGTGAGGAAACTTCGGGAACGTCTCCTCGAGCACGATCGGCTCACCTTCCTCGGCGTGATGAAAACGGATTCCTTCGAGCCGATCCTGAACCCGGAACACAATTTGACTATCGGGGAACGCGATTTCCTCTATTGTATCTCGGATCGACGAAGCGAAAACGAGCAGAGGGAAACGTGACCCCGTAAGAACGCCCCCCGAATCGTCTTAAGCGTTTCCGACGGTGCTTTATCCGTGGTCTGTCCCCTTTTCAGATGAGGCAATCAGCCTTTGGGGCGAGTTCCCCAAGACAACCGCAGGGCCCGTACACCGGTGCACCCGTCCTTCCGGCCGGGGCATCTCCCCGTTAATCCTTCGTCATGATAATGGGATTGGTCGCCCGTTTCAGGAACAGGATGACGAAGGCCGTGCTAACGGTATCGCCCAGCCAGGTATCGGGCCGGGTCATGATGATTTCGGCCCCCTGCGGATACCACTTGCGTCCGCCGATCGTACTGAGGTTGTTCAGCATCGCCGCCCGCTCGACGCCGTAGAGCATGTAATAATGCCAGGTGTGGTCATAACAGCAGTGATTGAACGCGTACGGCCGGAGCTGCCAGTTTCGGGCCATCCAGGCAAGGCCGTCCCTCAGAGCAATTCGGGATCTCTTCGCTATCCGACCGCGGAGGGCCCCCAGTTTCTTGAGGTACCCGCGAAGAATTCGCAGGCTCCCCACCCCACCGGCGGTCATATGCATGCGATCGGAGCCGAAATGACCATAGGCCTTCTTGTATCCACTTGAGTTATAACTCCAGCCGCGGGAGGAGGCATTCCGGATCACCGTGGTCTGGTTCGAACCGTACTGTCCCAGCCCCATATTCACCGTCGGACCATTCGGTCCCTGATTTCCCATCCAGTGGGACATCATCTTCTTGATCGGGGCGACGTTTTTGACGGGCACCTTCAGGTTCTGTGCGGCGTACAGACCGAGAGCGGCGTACTGATTGTTCGAGTTATCAAAACTGTTCTCATCCGGTGTATAACGAATGCCTCCGTCCCCGTTCAAGCTCTGGAATATCCACTGAACACCGGCTCGCATCCAGTCCCGGTCGGCCGGGTGAATATGACCGACCTCGTTGAATTGATCCGGGAGATTACCACCACCCTCCCCCTCTTTCAACTTCTTGACAAATTCACTTTCCTCTTTTCCCTCCCCGCTCTCGTTATGGTACGCCTCCATGGCCATCATCCGAAGACCTTCCTGGTAGGTGTGGGTGAAGTTCTTATCGAGCGGTTTGAAATCCTCCTGCTGCACACCGGTTTCATCCTTTCTGCGGGGCGGCGAAAATTCCGTCTTTCCGAAAATATGTTTCATTCCGCTTTTCACCAGTTCCGAATCGCGCTTCACGAGTCCGGATTCAATCAGCGCCAGCAGGACCAGGGCCTCCTTGGAATACTCACCTCGATGGCTGCCCATATCCCAGTTCTGACCGTTGTCGATCTCGCGTTTCAGGGAATTAACGCCTTTCTTGATGGCTTCGTCCACGCGTTGATCGAACTTGTTGGTCCCCATCAGGTGATGACGGTTGAGGGTGTACGTCTGTTTCTGGGTTACCTTCCCCCCACCACCTCCCCCAGTGGAGGCAAACGTCAGCTCCGGGTCGACCACGACTTTCCGGATCCCGCCCAGCTTCGGATCGTAATAAATGTCCGCGGTTACGGATCCCTTCCGGCAGTATTCTCCATTATGTTTGTTGTGAACTCTTTTTGGTTTTCGCTGGACCTTGATGTTGTGAACCAGGTGATACACCTTGTGACCGTTCACCGTCGTGTCCGACTTCCGCTCTCCTTTCACGCCGATCGCAAACGGAACAAGCGGGTGGAACTTCGGCGCCTTTCGAAGAAATTTGTAGGTCCCCCCTTCGGACACCTGACGTTGCGGCAGAATCATGCCGATATAAAACGGGACAACCTCTTTGGTGTGAACAATACGAGGATTGGGAACGCCGTCTTCCCGCTTCAACTGGAACCCGAACGGGTCGATCAGCTGGAACCCCTCATAAACCATATACATTTCTTTGTCCACCCGCCATTCGATTTTTTTCACCGGCGCGGCTCGAGTGAACGAAACCGTGGTGAGAAGGAAGGCAGAAACGAACAGGTTGAAAACAATATATTGAACTGGGGATCGCTTTTGATGGATATTCATGGGAATCAATGGAAATTTATCCAGAAAACCTCATGACTCATTATCTTAACAAAATTGAACCTCTGATTCATACCGAATTCGATCGGTCCCCGGAATGATCGCTCTATTTCACGAACCTGAACCTTAATTCCACCTGTCAGGTTCCGGTCTCATTTTTTCGCTGATTCGGACGAGGAGGGACAGCTGACGCGAGATCCGTCAAGTTGAACCGGCCTGTTTCCGTATAAACACTGGAATCGCAGGACGGTTTCTTATCGACCCGTTCCCTCAGGACGCCCGGGTCTGATCTACGACCTCCTCCACGTCTCGAAGCGGATCCCGGTGATGCCCGTCATAATCCGTCGCGGAAGCTCCGTCGGGTTTAAGCGGTGTGTTCCGCCCGGGTTGGACGGGAGAGAAGTTTTCCATCCAGCAGGTAACGGCCGCAGCCAGTCGGGGACCGATTCCTTTCACGCGCGTTAGATCTTCTTCGGTGGCCTCCAGAAGATCCGCCGACGATGCAATGCCACGTGAAATCCGTCGAGCTTTTTGCCGACCAATGCCGTCAACGTTCATAGCGAGGGCCCCGGGATCAAGCTGCTGTAAACAGATCGGTAACCCTGCTCGATGATAATCGTCCGGTTCCGTGACGTTCTCGGATAAAATTTGAAACAGTTCCCCCGTCGCCCGCGCGTCCTCCAGCGCACGGTGAGCGTCCGATCGGGAAAGATCGAGCCTTGAGACGAGATGGTCAAGCGCGTTGCTATCAAAATTCGCAACATTGCGGGCCATCTTTACGGTACAGATAAAATCATTGTAGAAGTCGCCGTGATAATATCGATCAAGGAAGGAGAAATCGAACGTGAAATTATGAGCAATCAGGATGGCGTTTCCGGCAAACTCGACAAAGGAGGGAAGCACTTCTTCCACAGAAGGCTGATCCGCGACCATTTCATTCGTAATCCCGGTCAGGTCGGTGATTCGAGGCGGGATTTGTCTGCGTGGTTCCACAAGCTGATGGAAGGTTTCCGCTAACCTCCCGCGTTCAATCCGGACCGCCCCGATCTCGATGATTTCCGAACCCCGATACGGACTCATACCGGTGGTCTCAAGGTCCACCACACAAAAATCGAAGGCTTGTATGAACTGCTTCAGAGACCCTGAACCCTCGCC
>CAZSFH010000248.1:0-3883 GCA_964606115.1 uncultured Planctomycetia bacterium
TCATTCCTTCAACATGAAGAACTGAGGGCGCGTATTTCTCGCGTTGTCATGTTAGAATCCACCTGAAACGAGAAGGAGCTCAGAGAGTGCACAAAAAATACGATAAAGCAGGGACTTAATCACGACTTATTCTTTTCCTCCACAAACAGGATTTTGTCCAGACTCAAACACAGGTAGTTTTCTTCCTTTATTTTATTTCGTTCTCCATCAAAAATTGTCACATTTGTCAGCGGAATAAACGTCTCATCCGCCGCGTTTAAATAATCTGTCACTCGAACTCCCTGTTCCAAACCGTGAATTGTCCCGTCAATGATGTACTGTGATAGATAAACACGAATCCGCTGTTTTTCCATAACAACCTGTAAAACTCCTTGAACGCCAATCTGAAAGTCGAATGAATAAATAACAGTTCAGGATTATTATAACCCGGACCAACGAGCAATAAAATCCGAATAGCTATTGAGTGCACACCCTCTTTTCAGACCGGGTCTATATAGATTCCTTTAACTCCCGGAGGTCCTGCTGGATCATGTGAGTGTTGGGGTAACGTTTTTGAATCGGGATCTGCAGACACGTTTTAAGAATTTCTTTCATCTCGATCCGATAGGGAAATCCGGTGAAGTCAACCGGTTTTTTAATTCGGTTAAAAAGCATCTTCTTTTCTTCTTCGCGTCGAGTTATCTCCGGACGCTGAAGATATTGCCTGCGAAGTTCATACCAATTTTCTTCCGTTCCTGAAAAATAAGCCGGCAACTGGGGGGGTCGACCGGTTGCAAGCTCGTACATGGTCGCACCGAGTGAGTAAATATCGGTACGAGGACCAATCTGTTTTCGGTTGAACGAACCCACACCGGCTGCTTCCGGAGCCATATACAGCAACGTGCCTTTAAGGTTCTCCACTGATTCGGATTGGTTAATGGAAATACCAAAGTCGATCAAGAATGGCTCGTAAATTTGATGATGCTCATCATTCTGTTCTTCTGCTCGTTCGACCGCTTGATCATTCTTCTTCATCAAAATGTTTTCGGGCTTGATGTCCAGGTGAAGGAACTCTTTCTCGTGAATCGCCTGGAGGATGCCCACCACTCGTTCAAACACGTTAAGATACGTCCTGAGTTCCAAAAAGGGTGCTTCCCGTCCCTGCTCTATAGTCCAGTTGTGGAGTCTTGTTCGGAGTGTAAGTCCGTCGATATAATCCTGAAGCAAATAATAGGTGCCGTTCTTAACCTGATAAGCATGGATACGACAGACATTCGGATGATCAATGGTCGTTCCAGCATCAATTTCTTTCTGAATCCGTACTCGGTCCTCTTCCGTCTCTGGAATCTGTTCTTTGATCGCCATCCGCTTACCTTCCTTTTTTTGTTCAGCAAGATATACAGACCCCATCGCTCCTGATCCCACTTCTCGCAGGAACTTATAACGATCGAGAAAATCCTTCTCGTGCTCCGAAGTGACCAATCCGAATGCTTCACCAATTCTTTTGATAAATTCTTTCATTCCTATTGGTCGATCACCATCTTTCTCGTAAAAAAACGAGGAACACCGTCCTCATCTATCGATATTATGTCAAAAGGAGACAATCACAATGTGCAATACGCTCCGAACTGCATTCTATGTTTTTTGAGATAAAACAAACAAAAGCGAATAGCTGTGCCTGACCCATTTTTAGATTAGATCTATAATATCAAACGTATTTTACGATTTCATAATGAATGACTGTTTGGAACTCTTACCGATCGACTTCCGGGTTCACGAGGTCATTCGGAGTCTCTCCTTCCCGGAGACCGGCAAGCAAGTTGTTGACTGCCCGGGTCGACATCTCTTCTCGAGTTCGTTTTGTCGCACTACCAATGTGAGGCAGGAGAACGACGTTGTCGAGTTCAATAAGTTCCGGGTGCACATCGGGTTCTTCTTCATAAACGTCGAGCCCTGCTCCCGCAAGCGGACCGTTTTTCAGTACCCGAACCAGGGCGTCCTCATCAGTGACTTCCCCACGGGCCGTATTGATCAGGTACGCCCCATCCTTCATCGATCGAAGGGCTTCTTCGTCAAGAAGCCCCCGGGTTTCCTCGGTAGATGGACAGTGGAGTGTCAGAATATCACTTTTGCTAAGAAGGTTCTTCAAATCGACAAATTCCGCGTCGGTTTGTTGTTCGAATTCCGACTTTCGTGAACGAGAATGATAGATCAAATTCATGTCAAATCCGGATGACATTCGGCCGACGGCCTGACCGATACGTCCCGCTCCGAGAATCCCAAGAGTACTACCGGATAATTCAAGCCCTCGAAACAGGGTGGGGGACCAGCCTTTAAATTTACCATCACGGACAAACTGATCGGCTTCCACGACACGTCGAACAGTGGCAAGTAACAGGGCCCACGTCAGTTCGGCGGTTGCCCCCGTGAGTACACCGGGGGTATTGGTAACATAAATTCCCCGCTTCGTCGCCGCCTCCACATCAATGTTGTCGAATCCAACGGCGAAATTCGAAATGACAGACAGATGTTCGGCTTGATCCATCAGCTCTGCATCGATGGTCTCGGTTAAAAGACAGAGAAGGCCATCGGCATTGTGTACACCTTCTTCAAGATCATCTCGTTCGATGGCGGTTTCACCATCATATACGGTGACAGTCGATACTTCCTGGTTCAAAAGTTCAAGACCGGATTCCGGAATTCTACGAGTGACGAAAACATTCATATTGAAAATACCTGGTCAAAAAAACAAAGAAGGCATACGAAAACAACTACACCTGTACTGATCATTTCCAGACCCGGTCTGAAAAAACCCGTGCACTCCGTGAGCGCTCAGCGGGTGGTTTGCACGGAATATGGTCGAAGAAACTCCGATTTGATGAAAGAGGACGTGACGTTAAGTCACGTCCAGCTTTCATCGTCCTCCGGCGATTCCCTGCAGACGAGGTTCCGGATGAAATATGCCACCGCAGAGCGCCCGCTGAGAGGTACGACACCTTTCAGACCGGGTCTTTTAACATTTTTACATGTCCAACGATTATAATTTCTAAACCATGCGAACCCCAAATACAATCTGGTTGAATCTCGATCTTCACTGAATTACCATTATCCCCGTATAAATGGAGATTTTTTCTTTGTAATACGTGTGAATTTTTTACGACAGGCTCACGATGTCCAACGACCGAAAAACAATTGATGATTATAACTTATCCGGAAAGCAAGTTCTGATTCGTTCAGACCTGAATGTTCCCCTGAACGACCAGCAGGAGGTAACGGATACCTTTCGCATCAAAAAATCTCTTCCCACGATCGAGCACGTGCTCAAGGAAGATGGGATTGCCGTGGTTATGTCTCATCTAGGGCGACCGGGTGGACAACCGGACGAATCCCTGACCATGGATCCGGTGGCGGCCGAACTGGAACAGCTTCTTTCTCATAACGTGAACAAACTTGATGACTGTGTTGGAGACGAAGTTGAAGAATTGGTCAACAACGCCGATGATCGGACCGTATTTTTACTGGAAAACCTTCGGTTTCATCCCGGGGAAAAAGAAAACTCCGAGGAATTTGCCAAGCAGCTCGCATATCTCGGAGACGTGTATGTGAACGACGCGTTTGGAACCTGCCACCGCCGCCATACCTCCATTGTCGGTGTCCCGGAGTTTGTCCAGCAATCCGGAGCAGGTAAACTGCTTGAGACGGAGATGAACCAGCTTTCGCGGCTGCTCGAATCTCCCGAATCCCCGTTTACGCTTCTTCTGGGAGGAGCAAAAGTGACGGACAAAGTAGGTATGGTTCAGAGCCTCCTTCCGAGCTTAGACGACGTTCTGGTAGGAGGGGCTATGAGTTATCCTTTTCTCAAAGCGAAAGGACACTCTACCGGTGAATTTGAACTGGACAGTGA
>CAZSFH010000249.1:0-3874 GCA_964606115.1 uncultured Planctomycetia bacterium
GCACGCGGACGCGGCAGCATGGGCATTGGTAAAGGCCATCCCCTTGTTCGCGAGATGATCGATGTTGGGGGTATGTTCTTTCCCCCGATATCCATCTAAATGGCCCACCCAGTCATTGAGATCGTCGACGGAGATAAAAAGAATGTTTTTCGGTTTCGATTCTGACCCTGACGACGGGGCCGTGGAACATCCGGCGATAAGAAAGAGAGGAAGATGGATAAGAAAAAAGAGAGCAAATGCATCTCTTGTCATGTGACTTCTAAAAAAAGAATTTGTAAATATCTCAGCATGGCAAAGACCGGATCCGAACAGGGGGCCTGAGTGAGCAAAGAATGTGAACTTCAATTCAGAGATTTCATCAGAACATCCTTTGAAAAGTCAGGTTCTGTCCAGATTGGTAACGGAAAAACACCCGAATGCTTGAAGCCAGCCGTTACGACCCTTAAATTAAGCGGTTCGAGAAAAGAAGAAAAGTGGACAGGCATCTGGGCAAAAGAAAAATTACCATTTCGCGCTCGTTCTTCCCCTCTTTTAAGGAAGCCACATGTCACAGGAAATACCTTTGGAACTAATTCCCCCTGGCGTGCTCCCTGCCCCCATTCGGAGAAGCCCGGCACGGATTTTCAGAATTTTTTTACCTGAAAGAAGATGCTTCATGATGTTACGCGGTATACGCAAGTACGGCTCCAGCCGCAAGAATGAGCACACCAATGAGACTCACCGCGACGTGAATCCAGTAGAGCCTGGTGGGATTCCACTCTTCCTGCTCTTTCTCCTCGACGTCCTGTTCCCTTCCGGAAAACGGTTCTTCCGAAAGCGTGCCGAACACCATGGCTGTCAGGGCACACCACCCGAGAATCATTACGGCAAGGGCGGCGAATCGGATCGGTTCCGAAAACGAACGCTGCGGTAACATCATCACCCCCGTTACCAGAAGCAACGCAGCCACTACAAAGGAAAGCAGTCGGAACCTTCCAACCAACCGTTTCAGGAACGGTCGATGTTCCTCCGGGCGATCGCTGTTTTTGATGGTGTATAACAGAACAAACGTCGCAAAAAAGATCCCGCCAATCCAGAAGACGGCCAGAAGAAGATGAATGGTCACGAGGACGATCATGTACATCCTTGTTATGCACCAAAAATCGGACGCTGAGTACGCACCACCTTTTCAGATCCGGTCTAACTATTTTTCGCAGAGTTCTTCATGCCGTACGGGTTGAGAAGAGACGACCGAAAAGCGGTTTCTCTGTACCTCCTCACGAAGGGGATTGGAAGGTGATACGGGAAAGGGATTCCCGGGCTTTCACGTTTATCATTCCTCGCCGGCCAGGTATGGTAAGAACACGTCTTCCACCAGATTGGATTGCACCCGATCGGTTGGCCGGTTGATTCGATATCGGCCGTCGGTCCACGAAACGTCCACTGCATATCGGGTGGGTTCCGTGCCGCCATCAATTTGCTGGTCGGGCGTGATAAACACCCATTCTCCCTCCGGCTGGAAATAGAGCATACCGATCCGGTTTCCGGTTTTCAGGTCAAAAAACGCGAGTTCTCCGCTCTGATTCAAATGCACGAGATACGGGGGATCTCTTCCTGAGACGTGTGTGTTCTGAATGTTTGCGTTCGGAAAGGGAAATTCGTTCACCCTGTCCATGGAATCCGTCCGGTACACCGCAAGGGATTGATGACTCGCAAGGCGCAGTCGTTCTTCAAGCCAGTCCAGGGACTGATGTTTGTACACCCGCGTTGTCCTGGTATCGAAGAGGGGTTCGGCCAGACGGGCGACCAGATACGGGCCGTCGTCCGATCGTTTCGGGGTCCGGAGCCGTTTCTGCTCCAGCCGTCTCGTCAGAAGGACCTTCCTGGTTTCCAGTGAGAGGACGCCGAGGTGTTCCTCAAATTCGTCACTTTCGGGCCGGGAGTCCCTCCCTCGCGGGGTGGGCAGAAAATACTTGTAATGAAGAAGGTGACCGCGCTGGTGGAACCCCATCGGTATTTCTATCGCCTTTTGATGGGGATCCACCTGGTCCAACCGTTTCCACGGATCCGTCCGATAAAGAAAAATCGCGGGGCCGCCGGCGACAAGCCTGCTGCCGTCCGGTGAGAACCGGACGGGTCGTTCGTACCTGAGGTGATGGGTTCCCCTGTGGTCGCCGGAAACGGTATACAGGAACAGCGTTTTCCTGCTTCTGACGGCCACGAGACCGGCTTTTTCGGAAACTTCGATCTGGTCGGCCGGTCGCCCGACGTCGGCCAGTGTCTGGTATCGCTGATCTCCGACGGTCCATCGGAGTAGTTTGCCGTTTCGGACACTCATATAGAACGAACGGCCTTTTTCGGCTACCTCCAGCGCGGAGACGCCAAAAGGGGTTCCCACGTCTTCGCGTGAGGTGATTCCATTTCGGTTCAGGTTCCGGAGGACCAGTTGATGATCTTCCGTTACGTATCCGACCTCTTCACGTCTTCGAGATACGTCGTAGGCGAGAACGTTCGGGGTGTTGATCGTTTGACGCGCACGGCCCGGTTCCGGCGAGCTGAGGGTCCGCAGCACGTAACCGGTTTTTCCGCCCAGGAACAGCCGGTCCCCGGAGGCCACGAGTGCAAGGATCGTTCTGCCGGTCCGTACACGGGACGTTCGTTCTCCCGTCTCCATGTTCCAGACGTGAAAGGTTCCGTCCGGACTTGACCCGACGATCCATTGTTCGTCCGGAGAACACGAGAAGGAATCGGTAAGCAGGTCATTGGTTTCATCCTCCGGCAGGTGAAAGGTTCGGACGGCCTGATCCCGATCGGGATCCAGGAGCGTGAGGGAGGAGGACTGAACAAGAATTCGATTTGTTTTTGGCGTGAACTGGAGATGGTCAATACTCTGGTTGAGATTCCAGGTTTTCAGGGTTTCCCAGGAATCCGTGCTCACAAGATACACACGCCCATCCTCGTTCGCGACCGCGAGGTATTTTCCATTCGGGGAGACGTCCAGGGTGATAAAACGCAGGAGTCGACCCCCAGCCGCTCGCCGGATGGTTCCGGTTGCCAGGTTCCACTCGATCAGGTAATGGGTGGTTAAACTCTGTTCCAGAATAGCAATCAAACTGTTTCGACCCGGGATAAATCGTGGATCCTTCAGGGTTTCTCCGTGGGCCTGAATGGTTCGAACCGGCTGCATGGACTCCCGGTCCCAGACCTTCATGGTCTTCGAGGTGTCGACGGTGAGGATCCGTGAGCCGTCCGGGGACAGACGTAAATGGGAGATCGGGTTGTTGTGGCCGCGCAGTAGCTCCGGTTTGGGGTCGGTGTCGGTATCGAAGTCGGTCGGAGGGGTTTCGTCAAACGCGACAAAGGAAATGGTCTCCTCGGATTCCACGAGCTGGACGAGTTCCGGGAGAAAGGAGGTAAACACCAGATACGAAAGGATGAGTCCCACGACAAGAAGGGACCAATCCAGGACCGTGACCCATTTTCCTTCCGGTCTGAAGTTCATGCTCGAACGGCGCGAGCTGAAACCGAAACATAATTTCTCGCGGTACATTATTGTACGGGAAGGTAGAAACGAGATTAAAAAATGATCTGCCACGTCAGCGAAACGAGTTGCGTCGAAGATCGCGGAGTCCGCCGCAGGCGACCGCGATAGAGCATACATCCCGAAGATGGAACCCGTTCGGTGTGGAACCCCTTCAGGGTTCATATCTTCAGGACCTTCCATGCCCCGGGGTTTCGCTTCGCTCAACCCCGGGCTCACCTGTTTGACTCCCTTTGGGGTCACGGACACATTGATTCGGTTGTGACCTCGTAGATGGGATCTTTACAAAATCAATCCGGAGCGGTTGAATCATGAACCCCGACGGGGTTCTACAGGTCAGCCCGGGGGAAGCCG
>CAZSFH010000250.1:0-3870 GCA_964606115.1 uncultured Planctomycetia bacterium
TCAACTCCCCGGGTGGTCAAGGCGGAGCGTCGGATCACATCTGGCATGCGCTCCAGAAACTTAAAAAAGAGAAACCATTGATCGTCACAATGGGCGATCAGGCCGCTTCGGGAGGGTATTATATCAGTACACCGGGGGACGTGATCTTCGCCCGAAAAACGACGCTGACGGGATCGATCGGCGTCTTCGGCGGTCTCATGAACGCCGGTCCGATGCTGAGCAAACTCGGCATTAACGTGGAAACCTTTTCAAAAGGTCCCCACGCCACGCTTGGAATGCCGTTTTCCAAACCCAAAGAGGCAGATCTTCAACTTGTCCGGGAGCAGATCTCACAATTCTATCAAACGTTTCTGGACCGGGTGGCCCGGGGACGAGAGATGAAAACGGAACAGGTCCACAAAGTGGCGCAGGGTCGTGTATGGACCGGAAAGGAGGCGAAGGACCATGGGTTAATCGATCGCCTCGGAGGTCTACGTGAAGCCCTGGCCACCGCACGTTCGAAGGCGAAAGGCCCGGATGATCTTCCGGTTCAGGTGTATCCCGAAGCGAAATCCTATGCAGAGGCGATGCGGGAAGCCCTCGGGCTTTCCTCTCGTATTCAGAAAATCGGTTCCGCGGTCCTCAAACAGCCCGAGCTCTCACGACGTCTACTTTCACTGGCCAGGCTGTTTCGGGGTTCCCGGGTGTACGCCATGATGCCGTATGACCTCCGAATTCGATATTAGCGTTCGACTCCCCGGGAGATGTTTTCGTCGCCGACTCATTCGTTAAATAGACCGGATCTGAAAATGGTGCCACTGTTTGAACGAACCTACCCATCCGAGTGCGTGGCAGACCGAATTCTATTCTACCGGAAACGTATATTGAGACGAGATTAATCAATCAGCTCAAACGGTGAAATTTTCCTCGAAAGGGGATCTTCCATCCAGGCGGACGCTCCCGTGTGGTTGAATACCAACGTGCCTTTCGCTTCACTTTGTGCAGGACAACAGACGCTTGATCTCGTGGGTTACTGAACGTAGCCCCCTCTTTATACGGGGTCTAATGACCTTTATTTTCTGGGGTTTTTTGTGTAAAATTTAAAGACAATTGACAATCCAAAAATATGGGGGGTGGTTGTGGGTTTCCACGCGTGTGGAGTTGTTTGCTGGTTCCTCCGGTCGGAGTTAGCAATTTGCATTTTTCCAGGGAGGCTCGTCTCACATGAGGACCAGTTTGTATTCACGAAGATTGCTGGTGAGGGGGCTGGTATCATTTTTACTTATGATCTGTATTTTTCTTGTTGTACAGGTAGGTGCTGGCTCGCAGTCGGATCAGAACCAGAACGGAGATCAAAAAGAACCGAAACAGAAGAACACGGAGTCCAAAGGAAAGGACGGTTCCGGCACGGCTCCAGCGGCCTCGACGGTTCAGCCCCTTAAGGGGTTGACGGATACGGAGGCCGAAAGCGTATTTCAGTCGCTGCTTCAGCGGGCGTATTTCTCCATGGGGTATCAGTCCGTCCAGGCGGATCCCTCTCCGAAATACAGGAAACTCGACCTATACCGGCGTCTTGAAAAGGAGACCGAGGACACGACGAGAATTCTGCACGCTGGGTTGAAGCATTATCCTCCCAGGGACACCGATCTCATTCTTCGAGGGAAACGGAAGATCGAGGGACAGACCCGCACGGGCAACCCGGACGTAAAGACCCTCACGTCGTTTCTGGAACAGGAACGGAAACAGGTGAAAAAGAAGGACAAGACATATGCACTTGACGAATTAAAGATTAAGTTCTACCAGCTGAGTAGCATTTTGCCCGAACAATCTCTGAAGATTCTGAATTCTCTCGGTTACAATACAAGCAAACCGAAAGCCGGAAAGAAAATTCCGTACAAAAAACTTCCCGTCGTGTACCGGACGCCGGAAAATGAGCAGCCGATTGTGGTGAGCAATGAAACAAACAAAAAACTGAACACCTCGACGCAGTCCGCTCCCCGAAATCGATTGATTATTCTTTATCATCCCTCTCAGCGAGATCAGCTTGTCCGTCTCACCAACCTGCTAAAAAACAAGGTGGATGTGATTTCCCGTCAGGTGCTCATCGAATCACTCGTGGTGGAACTGACCGAAGAGGGGCGTCGGGAACTGGGCGTGGAATGGGAAGGGGAAAACAATCGGGGAGCTCTGAGCGGTACGTTTCAGACGACCCCATCGGGAGATACACCCATGAACGTCACCGGCAGGTTTTTTACGTTTCAACGAGGGATGGATGAACTACAGGCACATCTGAGAACTCTGATTAAATCAAATGATGCTCAGGTTCTTTCCTCTCCGTCCGTCCTGACACTGAACAATGCACAGGCCCGTATTCAGGTTATTCAGGAAGTGCCGGTGATAAAGACCATCGTCACGGAAGTCCAGGACATAGCGAAAGTGGACGTGGATTTCAAAGAAGTGGGGATTACCCTGAATATAAAACCACGAATTACAAGTAGTGGTGAAGAAGTCACCATGCAGATTCAGGGGGAAGTCAGTGAAGCACCTCTGGCGGATTTTGTGGAGGTGAATGGTGAGAAAGTGGCACCTCTGGTGAATCGACGGAAGGTTCAGACCATAGCTCAGGTCAATAACAACACACCGTTCATTATCGGAGGTTTAATCCGACGAAAAGAGAGCACCCAGGTGGATCGGATTCCCATTATTTCGAGAATTCCCCTCGTGGGGTATCTGTTCCAGGTGCGGGAAAACGTTTCAGAGCGTCGCGAGGACATCATCGTACTGAACCCGCGCGTCATTTCGCCGGACGGGTCCAAGCGACCCATTAAACCAAAGGATTCCGAACGATTTGATTTTCTCGACAATAAACTGTTTCGAAATTCCTACCGGCTCAAATCGAATGACGTTTTCGATCTGAGCTTCATCGAAGGTAACGAGAATATTCAAAAATGGCTCCGGCAGGCGCGTGAATTTGCCACCAAAAACCCGGAGTTTAAGGATCAACCCCCGTTCGAGCGGATCCAGGATGGATCAATCCCCGGTGAGAAAGCCATGGTGGTCCGGATGATTTACGAAGTTGCGAAGAAACTCAAATTGCAGAATCGCATACGTCTGGACAATTTGATATACTTTCAGGAAGAGCGGGACAACCCGGCCGGTTTCGAGCTGAAGTTTTTAAAGTCCGTCTTACAGAAAGCCGGAATCGTTGAAAGCGATGGTGATTTTGAGGACCGTTCCTACCCGCGTAACGTACTGGTTCTCCGGTACGACGTTCAGCCGAAACAGATTGATAACATTACCAAAACACCCGCTGCGACCGTGCAGATCAAGAAAGTATCCTCCGAGGAGGAGGCGGATCGACTGTGGCGGAAAGGGAATCAGCTGAAAGGTTATAATCGTCCTCAATCTACGATCGTCATTGATTCGAAGGAAGACCTGGAACGGCTACGAACGGCCATTGCCGTGCGAGAAATTATTTCGGTGAACGACGCGCTTCTCCGACTCGATCAGTTTCGCGTGGGGCGAAAAATTGTAATTCCCCAGATTAAGGAACACAATGATCGAATTTTCCTGATCGACCAGAACGTCTCCAGATACTTTTACCAGTCCGAGTTTTACTATGCTGTGCTCAAGAACATGCTTCGGCATTATCATGATGGTATTCGGAAGATTCTTGAAAAACACGGGAAGTAAGGCCCTTGCTTTTGGTTTAATGACTCTGTTCGTGACGACGGGTCTGCTGAATTGCCGATCAGCTGAAACGTCCAAAACTCCGAAAGCGAATCAGGAACGGGAGCAGGACTCCAGGTATGACCTTCCCTCGCACGATTTTATTAAGCGCGGAATGGATGTTGATCGCCTTCGGTCACTGGTCGGGCAACCGGATCGGGT
>CAZSFH010000251.1:0-3841 GCA_964606115.1 uncultured Planctomycetia bacterium
CGTCCCTCCATGCGGCTCGTGGTGGACCTGATGGAATTCTGTCAGGAAGAGATGCCCCGCTGGAACAGCATCTCCGTCAGCGGGTATCACATGCGAGAAAAAGGGGCGACGGCACCGCAGGAAATCGCGTTCACCCTTGCCAATGCCGTGGAATATCTCAATTATGCCCGAAAACGGAATCTGGATCTGGTGCCGATCGCCCGCCGGATGTCCTTCTTTTTCAGCGCCCATTCCGACTTTTTTGAGGAGGTCGCCAAATTTCGTGCGGCACGCCGGTTGTGGTCCCGACTTCTTCCCGAGGAGTTTGACCTGCAGGATCAGAAAGCTCGCCGTCTCCGATTTCACACTCAGACCGCCGGGGTTTCCCTGACCGCACAGCAACCCGAAAACAACCTGGTCCGGGTTGCGTATCAGGCACTTTCGGCCGTTCTTGGTGGGACTCAGTCCCTGCATACCAACGCCCTGGACGAAGCCATTGGTATCCCCACGGAAAAAAACGCCACACTGGCACTGCGAACACAGCAAATTCTTGCGCATGAAACAGGTGTCGCCGACACGGTGGATCCGTTCGCGGGTTCCTATTACGTCGAGAACCTTACGGATCGCATCGAAGATCAGGCCCTTGAAATCTACCATGATGTCCAGGACCTCGGAGGATCTTTGAAGGCTGTAGAGAATGGATACATCCGAAATAAGATCGAAAAAAGTGCCGAGGAATATCAGGACGACATTGAATCCGGGCGCCGGAAAATTGTTGGGGTAAACTGTTTCGAAGAACAGGAATCAAACGGGGATCAGGAGGTGCAGAAGGTGGATCCGGCGGTGGTGGAAAAACAGAAAGAGTCCGTTCGTCGGATCCGGGAAAACCGTGATCAGAAACAGGTGTCCAGGGCGATGGATGAACTCGAAAAGGCCGCGAAAAATGATCGAAATCTTATGTATCCGATAATGAACTGCGTGCGTCTTCAGGCGACACTCGGGGAGATCAGCGAGCGTCTCCGTGGTGTGTTCGGTGAATATCATCCGACGTAATACGTTTCGCCGGAAATACGATGAAGACTAAAGGTCTTGTTTATGGTCAAGAGCGAATTTTCTTCCGTGCGACCTCCCTGTGGAGCGCTCGCTTAGAGCTCACGGAGTGCCCACCCCCTTTTCAAATGGACTACTGCAAAATCCCTGAATCGAATCATCTCCCCCCGGAAACGCGGGTGCCGATCCCTTACAATAGATATGTGGCTCATTAAGCAATCCGTTCTCTTCTTTTGATTCCGGATAAACGAACGATGGATGTAACTGAAAACGCTTCCGATATTTCGGTCCGGAACATCGATCACATCGGCATAGCCGTAGACAGTATCAACAGTGCTCTTTCACTTTACCACGGGCTGTTCGGGCTCGAAGTAGAGGGGATTGAGGAAGTTGAAATCGAAAACGTCCGGACCGCGACCCTCGATGCCGGAGAAACGAACATCGAACTGATGGAACCTCTGGAAGAGGAAGGCCCGATTGAAAAATTTCTTTCCAAACATGGTCCCGGAATCCATCACATCTGTTTCGAAGTCGAGGACATTTCTTCCATCATGGAAATCTTTCGGCAATCGGGATACGAACCGGTATACGATGAATCAAGAGCGGGAGCCAACAACGCCCAAATAAACTTCCTTCATCCCAACGACACGTTCGGAGTCCTTCTGGAGTTACGAGAAAAATAATGAGTCCCATGCTCCCCAAATCGATCAAACAAAGATCGGAGCTCCCGTCACTCACCTGGTTGCTCACAACCGCCTGTACCTTGATGCAGGGGATGTTATTCCTGATGATTCCGCTTCCGGATGCCCGGGCGCAATTCCACCCACGACCGGAAACTCGTCGAAGTGGTGCTCAAATCAAACGAAGTCGGGAAGCAGAACGCCAGTTCCGGGAAGCCTTATCCCGAAAAAAAAACGGAGACCTGAAATCATTCATCCGAAAGATTCATGAAGTCCGAAATCAGTACCCCAACTGGCTTGTCAAATCAAACCGACAGGATGGTTTGTTTATCGGTGTCGAGAAGAAGGCCCTGAACCTCCTCTTTTCACTGGGTCAAAAAGGACAAACACTCTACCGGAAGATGTACGATAAGCAGGCACGGCGTCTCCTTCGTGAAACCGGTTCGGATCCGTCCGTGGAACAGCTGATGGGAGTTTACGAGCAATATCCGCTCACCGCCGCTGCCAGGGAGGCCTTACGGCGCGTTTCCAATCGCCACATCAAGCAAGCTCACTTCCAAAAAGCCCTTCCGGTGCTTCGTTCTCTTCTCCGGGTCTCTTTTTCGAAAGAAGAGAAGGCTCAGATCGCTGCTCGATATATGTTCTGTCTATCTCAACTCGGGAGAGTCCCCTCCCTGGATCGTTTTTCCTCCGGTCTATCAGAAAAGGTCCTGGATCATTCCATTCTCTGGCGTGATCAATCTCGTCCGCTTCGAAACCTCCGGTCGACACTGATCGCCACTGCAAAAAAACAAAACCGTTCCGGTAAGGAGCAACCCGGAAGCAGCTCCCGCCACAACTGGACGGCAGCGGGTGGGAACCCGACGCACAACCGTTACCATGGGCCCGACGTTCGCTTTAATGATCTGTCTCTGCGTATCTCCTTTACACCCGGTCCCGGCGCAACACGCCGTTATCGCCAGTTAAACGGAAAGTTCAAACGCCGTACCCGTACTCGTTCCAACATATTTGGTTTTTTTCCGGTGGTCGCCGATCGACGGGTGTTCATCACGAACGGACTGACAATCTGGTCATGGCCCTTCCCCCCGGACTCCTCTGGTTCGCCCCCCGCGAATAGGCAACCATGGGAACTTCTCCAGAACTCCACGTATCAGGCGCATCGTCTCCTGTATGACAATCGACTCGTGTATCCCGGGACGTACGGGGAAGGCCTGTATTTCTCACCGGCGGTTACGGACCTCGGAAACTCTGAACAGAAGATGCTACGGCTGCAAGTAACGTATCCAATTCCCTGGCGTTCCCTCTACGCCATTGACACGGATTCCGGGAAGGTGAAATGGAAACGTGGTGGGAGCTCCGGGACAAAATCATTCTTTCAAGGAACCAGCTTCCCGGCCGGAGCCGTGTATCGCGACGGGATCCTGTACGCGGCGGTGACGAAATTCAACACGTCCAAGGACACGCCCGATCTATTTGCCGTTGCTCTGGACCCGAAAGACGGAACACTTCTCTGGAAATCCTTCCTGACCAAAAACATGCTCAGTTCGAATCTTTTTGAAAATCCAATCCGGGAAGTCATTCCGTCCGTCGCCGCGGTGGGTGAAAAATACGTATTTGTCAGTACCAATGTAGGCTGTCTTGTTGCCCTGAATCGGAAAACGGGAAATTATCAGTGGCTGTACCGGTACGTTCAGAGACGGTTTCCACAGAACAAGTCCATTCGTCCGATTCGTCAGCGATTGCTCTGGCGCAACAACTTACCGGTGCTGTCCGGTGACACCCTGCTGGTCACTCCCCCCGACGCCACTCATCTGCTGGCCCTCGACCGAGAATCAGGCCGGATCAAGTGGAAACATCATTATGACACGCTACACGAACAGCTCAAAAGTTACCCACGCTGGATGATTCCCCTCGGACCCAATGGATATATACTGGCCGGCGAACAGAGCCTCGGGGTCTATTCTCTTGAACAGGGGGCTATGATTTCACGTCGTCACAGGCCCAAGAATGAGATCAAAGGTCGTCCTGCCGCAAGCCGTGATTACCTGTATCTACCGACCGAAGGCGGAATCGAAAAAGTAAGATACCGCCGACCTGAAGGCGAAAGTCCGCTGAATCTCGGGAAAAAGCGG
>CAZSFH010000252.1:0-3806 GCA_964606115.1 uncultured Planctomycetia bacterium
TTCCTCCGGGGCTGTACCGGCTCCAGTTCAACCTGGAGACCGCCCCCGTTGACGCTCCCCGTGCGCTTCAGCGACTGGTCGATTACCTTGAAGCACGTGATTCGTTCGTGGCAAACGTCCTCAACGGTTCAGCCTGGGCGTATGAACTGGGCGGTCGTATCGGAGATCGGGAAATGATTCGTTCGTTCCGAAAACAAACAATAAACCGGTTACAGCGCCGCGGCACCTCGCTTCTGAACGCTTGGACGAACTGGTTGCACAACGCTCAATCCGGTTATGTATCGGAGAACCAAAACAAAGTCCGTTCTCTGCCGAGCCGCTTGCTCAAAGGGATCAAGCGAATCGAGCGTGCTTCCAACCGTGTATTGAATCAATCTCCCTCCCCGAACTATCAACTTCGCCCCGGTCAAGGTTTGCGCCGGCAACTTCGAAACCGGGCAACAGAAATCGTCAAGAAATCCCGGGCCCTCAGTGTAACGGTCATGAAACAGGTCGGGGGCCGGATACCGAGGGATTGGCCGGCCCGATTGCGCGTCGGCGGATTTCAGTCCAACCTCAACATTTTGCAACATATGAACGAGTACCATCGCAAAACGGTGCTCCCCCTGAAACAGAAAATCAACAAGAAAAAGGGATGGATCGCCCCCTACCGGAATCGAACGACGTACGTCAGGGCACGGGGACGGAAACTTCTTCGAATCCTGGACCTCGTGCGGCGATTGGGCACCGGAAATTTATCAAATCCCTTTAAACTGAATCTCAGGCAGACCCCGGGGGACCGCACAATCCTCATGAAACAGGTGATCGAATATGTACAAACGCTGTCAGATTTTCACCTGGACGCTTACCGCACAACGGCGAAGACGCTCGTTAAAGATTCTTCCTCAACGAAAACCATCGTCCGATGGACGAACACCGTTCGAGCCCAGTTATCGGCACAACTCCTCAATCTCGCCCGGAAACAGGAGGTGAACCTGCCCCGTTCGTTTCGGAAACGGATGGAACCGTCCCTCTCCCTCACTCAAAGCAAAAAAAACCGGAAGTCTCTCCAGAAATCTTCCTCGCTGCTTCCCAAGCCATAAGCCAATTTCCCTCCCCGTTTCACCAGCAATCGCCTGATCACGGCGGCGACGCATTTACCGTTCGGTCTCCCGAATCTTCCCTCGGGGAACCTATGCCGAAAAAGGACACGGGAGTCCATCGATGGCGCAGTGTCCGATTCGGCATCCGCGGCAAATACTCGTGAAGATGATTCCAGAAATCAAGGGTCGAGGCAGAACCGCAAAAAAATCCATGAAGCGACCCGGGGGGACGGAATATGGGGCCTTGGCTGTTATCGAGGAGAACCCCTTGTACGGAAACCATCAGGAAGCAGCAGGAGGAAGGCTCCGGATGACGTTTATGAGGCCGAACGACTCCAGGGCAATCCATGCAACGAACACCAGGTACAGGATGAGAAGAAACACGGACTCCAGGCGGGTCAGTCGCAACCGGGTCCTCATGAGACCGAACAGAACGATCGTAGCCAGTGTAAGGATGCCCATCATCGGGGCGGCGATGGTAAAGTTGATGGTGGACGAACCGGCGATCATCACCCCGATGGGAATGCAGATCAACAAATCAAAGATATTGCTTCCCAGAACATTCGCCAGACTGGTAACCGCCTTACCGTGCTTCGCGGCGCGAGCACTTACGAAGGCGTCCGGAATACTGGTCCCGGCCGCGACGATGGTCGTTCCCCACAACCAGGACGGTGCACCGAAGATTTTACGGAATTGTACAGCCGAACGAACCAGCCCCTCCACACCGGCCAGGATCACGACCAGGCTGATCAGGAGACTCCCCCATTGATAAAGAACCTTAATTTCATCCTCTTCCACCCCCGGTTCAAACTCCATCGTGTCCTGATACTGAATAAAAAGATACAGAGCATAAAGAAGAATTGGCATCAGGGCGAGGAGCCGTGTCACATTTCCGCGAATCACGTTTTCCGATCGCTCGACAGGGTGATATATTGCCGCGAAGCAAAACATCAGAAGCAGTACAGCCACCGAAATGATATAAAACTGGGCTTCTTTGTATACCAGGCTCCGGTTGGATCTCATCTGGCGTTCCGCCACAAGGCCCGAGACGCCCGGGATGAACAATATATTAAAAATGGCGGAACCGACGATCGCCGATACGCCCAGCTCGAACTGACCGTGAGCGAGGGTCGAAACCACCACTGTTGATAGTTCGGGAAAACTGGACCCGATCGCCACCACAATGGCCCCCTGGACGATCGGCGGAAGTTCGTAGTGTACCGACAACTTTTCACTGGCGGTTTCGAGCAGACCACTCCCGTACCAGATCACGCCCGTCGAAATGATGGTAAGAAGGATGTAAATGAAAATTCTCATTTGTTTCTGCAACGGACGATCCGACGAAGATTCGTAAAGCGTTGATCAATTATAATGCGTGGATTCGGCATCACATACAAACTGATGCCGGTTCGATTTTACCGAACAACGGTCCACGCATAGAATATGCTCGTGAATGAGACCATCTTCTTTATAGACTTCCGGACATCGATTCAAGAATGAACCTGGCTCAATCGAATGAACATGAGGAAACCGGTACATGGGCGGACGGTCGAGCCGCTTCCACACCGGTCATCGGTTTTCTGGAAGGTCTCAAGACGCCCTGGAACGGATTGAAATATATGCTGAGCCACCCGGCCCTGTTTCGTTATGCTATCATTCCTTTTTTTCTGAACCTCCTGATCACCATTCTCCTTCTCGTACTGCTTTCCATGGGAGGTCTACGACTCTACGAGTATCTTCAAAAAACCTGGGGAGGGGGGTGGATCGGATCGCTGCTGATGATCCTGATCGCGATCGTTCTGGTGGTGGCTCTTCTCGGAGCGGGCTTTATTTCGTGGATACTCCTCCAGGGGGTACTCTGTGATCATTTTTACGGTATGCTCGCCGAGCAAGTCGAACGGAAGCTCGGACGGCCTGAAGACGAAATAAAAGAGGTCTCGTTCGGGTATCAGGTGATTGACACCATCAAAGACACGAGCTGGCTCCTGTTCGTGAACGCCGGATGTCTGTTGCTTCAGCTTATTCCGATCATTGGAAATGTCATCGGAATCGCCGGTGGGTTGTATTTTAACTTCATGACCATCGGGGGCGATCACCTGAGTCACGCTCTTGCACTCCGTGGTTGGCGGATGAACGAGATGCGGGACTACGCCCGGAAACACTGGCCCCAGACCCTCGGGCTGGGAGCAATCTCGTGGACCATGGCTCTGGTGCCTCTCCTCGGATCGTTTTTTCTGGCCACCTCCGCCGCCGGGGCCGTTCTCCTGAATCGACGGCTGGATACGCTGGAGGACCAGGCGGAATCGAACGAGAAAAAAAACGAAATGTGAACGTCAGTTCTTCGACACCGTAATCTCCCCGGACCCGGGGTCTGAAATGGTTTTTCGTTTTTCGGTGCCATCCGGCCACTGTACCTGGATCGTCATCGTCTTGAAATCCGAGGGGCGTTTCATATAGATCACCGGGCTGGACTGGGACAGATATCCGCCGCCGGCGTAAATTTCACGAACACCGATCGTACGCTCAGCGGTCCGTACGGTCAACCGGGTCCCCGCGAGAGATCGGGAAGCGCCCGTGGACAACCGAATGCGGAGGGGAGAGGTCGTTTCGGATCGGCGTGTTAAAAGAACCGGTGTATCATCGTTTCGCGTCACCGCGACGTCCGGCCGACCGTCCCGGTTCACGTCCGCCGCAGCGGCCCCCATCATGTCCCCTGTAAGGGTC
>CAZSFH010000253.1:0-3800 GCA_964606115.1 uncultured Planctomycetia bacterium
CTCTGCCACAG
Organism: uncultured Planctomycetia bacterium; assembly: GCA_964606115.1. GTDB lineage: Bacteria > Planctomycetota > MHYJ01 > CAYXQY01 > CAYXQY01 > CAYXQY01. The sequence goes on from CAZSFH010000253.1 coordinate 12, forward strand.
GACGGCGTCGTGGCGGACTTCTTTTTCATTGCTGAGGGGATCCAGTGCGGAAAGAAGTTGCTGGGCCTGATCCTCCCGGTAATAGACTCCTTCGGACGTATTGCTGATCTTCTCAAGCAGGGACTTGTTCTGTCTGAGGTAGGTGAATTCCCGGTTGACCGGTTTCGTAACCTTGATCTTCTGACGAGGTTCTTTCTCGGACTCCAGTTTCTCAAGGTCCAGGTGGAGCTTGTAAGATCCTTTTGTGAGCTTAGAGGTTTCGCCCCGGTATAATCCTCTCTTTTCTTTAATTTTCCGTAGCTCGATCGTCTGCCTTTCCTTGCCGTCCTCACTTCCGTTCCCGGCTTCGTCCTTTTTCCCGGAATCCGTTTCCCGCTCAAGTACCGCTTTGACGGTCTCGGGCTGATCCTCCATGTACAGTCGGGCGCGAATTTTGGCCTCATCTCCCTCCTCGTAAACCGCCTTGTCCGTGCCCAGGGCAATTGATTCGTTTCGGACCATAAATGGTTTTTCAGCGGCGAAGGGCACGATCTGCTGCCAGAATTTTCGGTGGTATCGCTCCGCTTTGCGAAAACGCCACCGCCATAATTCGTCAACTCCCAGGTACAGAATGCGTCCGGCTCCCTGATGACGGCTTACCACCACAGGCTGCGTTCGGTCCTCGTATTTTGCTTCCATGTACGTCTCGGTACCGGGCAGCGGTTCGATGGTTGCCGTCCAGTGGGGAGGCGGAAATTCTCGGATTTTTTCCTGCGTCTTTTCCCGTCCCGATTCCACGTGAAACGCGGACGTCTGAAGGCCTTTCTCGGTTAATTGGAGATGCTCGGGCAGAGGCCGGGATTTGTTGGCTGTTCTCTCTTTTTCCTCCCTGTCCTTGTTCCCCTGTTCTTTTTTCTGATCCGCTTCTTGATCCCTGGCTTTTGTTTTTGCCTGTTTTTCATTATCACGGTCCCATTTTACGGGAATCAGCGTTTCCAGCGGGGTGTCGCTGTATTTTTGAAGATGCCCGCGTTCCCCGTCGATAAAAATCAACCCCCCGCCCCGTTCGGTCGCGAACTTTTTGATCCATTTCAGCTGTTTATCCTTCACGGTCTCGGGAGGAACGTCGCCAAAAAGAATGAGGTCGTAATTTTTGAGCTTCTCCTCATCGGTCGGAATCTTCTTTTTGGACTCGTCCTCGTAAAACGGGTTGGTAATCAAGTGATCCGTTTCCCACTGCGGGTCCCGGTCGAAGTAATTCCGGATATAGCGAAATTCCCACCGGGGACGACCATCGATCAGCAGGAGGTTCCGGCTCCGGGTGACCACGCTCGTATGAAAGGTTTGCGAGTCATTTCCGTCGTGCGAATCTTTGTCGGGCGTTTCCATCCGTGCCGTAAAGGACATGACCCGGGACTGTTGGATTTCCTCACCTTTCTCCTTTTGCTTCTTTTTCCATTCCTTAATCAATTCTTCCACCGAAAAATCAAATTCGACGTCGATCAACCCCTTTTCCGACGGTTCATATGTTTCTTCCCATAACTGTTCATCACCGGAACGGATGGATAACCTGACCGTTTTATCGGTTCGAAGCCGATCCTTTAATGTGATTTTTCCGCTGATTTTATTCTTGTAAAACACCGATTGCGGAGACTCGACGCGTACGATGCCGAGGTCCGACGGAGACACGTCACTGCCGATGCCGATTGAGTATACCGGAATGTTTCGCGTTCCGAGCACGCCGGCGGTGGTCAGGGGGGAGTCTCCCTGGTTGTGCTGTCCGTCCGTGAGAAGAACGACCGCGGACTTGGAATCGGTCTCACTGCGAACGGAGAGCGTCTTTTTCAGCGCCGCGGTCAGATTGGTTTTCGGAGCGTTCGGTTTGATCTGATCCAGTTGAATTGATTCGTCGTCGGTCTCCTCCTTGTTCGATGACGTTTTCTTTTGACCGCCTTCCGGTTCTTCGAATTTGCGAAGACGTTCAGGTTCGCCCTCGTTCAGGGACCATAGTTCCACGTCGTGTTCAGTGCTCAGTTTTCCGATCAACCGGTCGTCACCGGTCAGCACGGACCGGAGACGTTTCCAGCGACTCATTTCGTTCAGCTCGTCCAGCTTTTGAAGGGCCTCCGCAATCTTCCGGCCGGAAGGATCGGCCGTGTCCCCGGAAAACAGGTTCCGGGCATAACTCGAATAGATGCTCTCAAATTGATTTCGAAAAGAAGCGAGCTGATCGGTAAGAAACGCAAGGGTATCCCGTAATTTGGCACTGGAGACGTTTCCTTCCGCGTTCTGAGCGAGCGCCTGCGCTTTTTCTATCAGATTCCCCTCCAGGAGGTCCACCATCGCCTTTTTTTTCTGTTTCGGGGGGAGGTTGGTCTCCGGAAGGGCGAGGTATTTTCCGGGAATCGGTCGGTCCGATACACCGTCCGGACCCGTCCAGCCGAGCTGCACGTGTGCCGCGCCGTCCCCCTGTGTTTGAAGCACCTCGATAAAATACAAATGTTTCTCTTTCAGTTTTACGGGATCACTGGTCCTCGCGCGGTCCCATCGGCCTTTATCCAGATGATCCGGAACTTTAGCGATTGTTCGCTTTCGGGAGGGGCCACCGGTGGTACTCAGATTCAGGCGACCGGCGTCGTCCGTGATCAAATGAAATTTATATTTTCCGGTCACCGGCGGACGGATATAACCGTAGGTCCGGCTGCCGTAATTCGAACGCTTTTCCGAACGAGAAAATTTGGTCAGGGTCCGGGATTGATCCGGGTCGTCGGAGAAAGACGAATGGGTAATCAATGTTTTTATATCGTCCCCGTCACCGGATAAATCCTTCCAGATCTCGTATCGAATTTTACCGGTTTTTGGTTTCAGAGATTTATCGGACGAAAAGGTGTCCTCGGGTAATTTCTTCAGGAAACCGGCGATCGACTCCAGCTCGGTCACGGTTTTCTCGGCGACGTCGGCATAATTCGGCTCGGTGGCCGGTTTTTTTCGAGCCCGCTTCAATCGTTCGTGAAGCGATGTGATCGTTCGATCCGCTTCGATCAGCGGGGTGCTCAGTTGTTCCTTTTCGATCAGATCATGAGACAACATAAGGCGCAGGCGAGCGTCGGGGGAGAAATGGGGATCTTTCAACTCCATGCTCTTTGTTCGATCGGCGAAGATCATGACCTTCCCGCGCTTTCCGATCGTCTGTGTCGTGTAGACCACCGGCTCGATGAACATCAACAGCAGCGCAGCCACGGCGAGTGAACGAAGACCGGCCAGGATCCATCCCCCGGCAAGCGACGACGTTTCTCGCAAATAGTAATAGAAGGCCCCCGCCGAACCGAGCACGGCAAAAATCATGCCGACGATCAGTCCGATATCACCCGTTGCCCGGAATCCCATCAGCTCTTCCCTCCGCGAATGTATTGCTGCAGCATAATTTCAATAAACAGTAAACCGAGAACAAACAGGGCAACCGGCTGCCAGATCTCGTTGCCGAACCGACGCTTTTCGTTTAGACTCCTGTATTCGGACGTATCGGAAACCAGATCCCCATCCAGAGCGTCCACCGACGCCCTGATTTCCTCGTCCGAGAGCCGGTCAAGATTGGACTCCTGACGGCTCGCGTTCACGACGTAATGCCGATCGTCCAGCTGGTCGTGTTTCAGCGTGTACCGTCCCGGTTGGTCCGTTTCCGGAAATCGAGCAATGCCGCGGTCCGGACCCGGTTTCACGTCGATCTTTTTCGATAGGTCATCCGGTCCGGTCATTCGAACGGTCTCACCGACCAGGTCCTCCGGGAGAAACGCCACGATGGGTTCCCCC
>CAZSFH010000254.1:0-2815 GCA_964606115.1 uncultured Planctomycetia bacterium
TATGAGGCTACTGAAAAACACTCGCAACGTCAGCGAAACGAGTTACGTCGAAGAGTCAATCGAATTGACGACGCCACAATTCGAAAACGAATCCTTCAGGAAGATCGGCGGATGATGCTGAAACGGTTGAAGGAGGTCCAGGAAGAAAAACAACAGGAATTAAAGGAGCGGGTCAACGAGCTTTACGAATCCCTCCAGGAGAAATTACAAACGCTCCGAAACTGTTCGGATTCGGAGAAAATGCAGGAACTGCGATCCGCTATTCAGCAATACTGGAAGGACTGGACCAGCCTCTGTGATCGCGTCCTGTCCCTTCAACCCTCCTGAACCGATGGGAGCTCCGGAATCGGTTCTGGTCCTCCGGATCATTTAATTCTCGTCGGTTGATCCTCGTTCATGCAGCAGTCCTATGAGTTTTCTGGACGATATTCGTCCGGAGATCGAACAACAGATCCGGGAACGTCGATCGGAACGATCTCTGGACGATCTAAAAAATGATATCGACCCCGGTGATCACCGGTTCCGTAACGCCATCAAGGGGCGCGATGATCTATCGCTGATTGCCGAATTTAAGCAGTCCTCTCCGTCACGGGGCGACATCGATCAGGAAGCGTCCCTCTCCGCGGTGATGAAGCTGTACGATCGGTACGCCAGCGCAATTTCCATTCTCACCGAACCCGATCATTTCTCGGGCCATCCCTCCTTCCTGCGGGAGGCAAAACAATACACCAACCGTCCGCTCCTTCGCAAAGACTTCGTCATTGATTCCTACCAGGTGTACGAGGCGCGTTACTTCGGGGCGGATGCCGTACTGCTCATTGAGGGTATGCTCTCCGATGAACAGTTGCACGAACTGGTTGATCTAATCCGAGAACTCGGAATGGACGCCCTGGTCGAATGCCACGACCGCACGGGTCTTCAACGTGTACTGAAAACCGACGCTCGGTTGATCGGCATCAATAACCGGAATCTCGATACACTGGAGATCGACACGAATCGGACCCGCCGGCTTGTGGCTACGCTGGATCACCACGAACGCGAGGACCGAATCATTGTCGCTGAGTCCGGCATGCAGTCACGATCGGACCTGGCGTCCGTCGAAGGCATCGCGGATGCGGTACTCGTGGGCACGGCCATCATGGACGCACCGGTACCGGAAGCAAAACTGAAGGAACTAACCGGTGAGACCCTCGTGAAGTTCTGCGGTGTCACGACGCCCTCGGACGCCCGGGCCGCCGTGGACGCGGGTGCGGATGTGCTCGGACTGAATTTTTATGAAAACAGTTCTCGCTACATCGATCGGGAAACCGCCTCCTCCATCGCGAACGAAATTCGCGGTGAGGCATTGATCGCAGGTGTATTTGTGAACCCGGATCGATCTTCGGTACGCTCGATCGCGGATGAGGTCGGGCTCGACCTGCTTCAGTTTTCCGGCGACGAAACCCCGGACGAGATCCAGAATCTACGGAACATCGGGCTCCCCATCGTTAAGGCCCTTCACCTTCCGGAAGAGCCGGACATGAATCGAATTTCGTCCTACGGCGCGGACTACCTGATGATCGACGCGAACGTGGAAGGTCGGTATGGGGGTACGGGACAGCGTGTGGAAGACGAACGTATCGAGAAAACGGATCTCGACCCGCGGGCCTTAATCATCGCCGGTGGCCTGACCCCGGATAACGTGGCCGCCGTTCAAGAATCATTTGACCCTCTGATGGTGGACGTCTGCTCGGGCATCGAGTCCGAACCCGGACGGAAGGACCACGACGCAATGAACGCGTTTATGGACGCCCTGAGGGACTGCTGAAAAACTCAATTTTCGGAAATTCTTACGCTTTACCAGAACCAGCGTGTCTGCCGTAGGAGGTCCCGACACTGATCACCGGGTCCATTCCAGGTATTTCCGGGCCATCGTGCCGAGGAATCCGTCAAACAGAACGTCTCCAAGATTCTTATCAACCCCTCGTTTCACCGACTGTGACAGGGTTGGATAGACGTGAATCGTGCCCGAGATACCGGCCGGGCCGATGCCGTTCTGCATTGCGAGCGCGTACTCGTGAATCAGTTCCCCGGCCGAGGGGCCGCAGATGTGGGCGCCCACCAGTTCCACGCCGAACCATTTTTTCCGGTACACCAGCTTGATCATGCCATCGTTCTTTCCTTCGATCAGCGCCCGGTCCTGATCGGTAAACTGCAGACGATCCACGCGCACCCCGTCATCCCCGTACTCCCTTCGAGCTTCCTCCTCGGTTTTCCCGACGCGCGCTACCTCAGGTTCAGTGTACGTACACCACGGGACCACCGAGTAATCCGCTTTTCGACTGTAAAACGGAATCAGGCCCGTCACGATGTTCCCGAGCACGATCCCGGCCTGGTATTCCGCCACGTGTGTGAACGGATATTTGCCCGTCACGTCCCCGGCGGCAAAAATGTGACTCTGGCTCGTGCGCATCTGCCGGTTCACGTGAATCTTCTGTTTGTCGTGTTCCACTCCGGCCGCTTCCAGGTTCAGGTTCTGAATATTCGGCTTTCGTCCGGTGGCCATCAGCAATTCGTCCGCGCGAAGCTCCTCCTTTTTCTCCGGCGACTCGGCGGTCACGACGATCTCGTCGCCTTCCTGCCGGACCCGGTTCGCGCGCACCTCCGTTGAGATCTGCATCCCCTGTTCCACAAGCAGGTCGTGCGCAAGACACGCGATTTCTTCATCCTCTTTGTTTAGGATACACTCCATGGTCTCAATGATCTGCACGTCCGAGCCGAGCCGGTGGAACGTCTGACCCAGTTCCAGACCGATCGGGCCGCCGCCGACGACGAC
>CAZSFH010000254.1:2846-3777 GCA_964606115.1 uncultured Planctomycetia bacterium
AACCGCAGCGCCGTCATGTTCGTCAGGTAATCAACGTCCTCGATACCGTCAATGGGCGGAACCATGGGAGAGGATCCGGTGGAAATCAGGAACCGGTGACCCCGAATCGTGTCTCCGTTCAATTCGAACTCATGGGGTGAAACGAATTCACCTTCTCCAAACCGTACGTCCACGCCCATGTCCCGGAAACGGTCCGGATCGTCGTGTTCTTCGATATGATGAATGACCTCCCACATGCGATCCATCACGTTCGAAAAATCGATGTCCGGATCGACGGCGGGAAGCCCATATTTGTCGGCGTTCCGCATCTCATTCGCCAATTTTGCGGAACGAATGAGCGTCTTGGAGGGAACACAGCCGTAATAGAGACAATCCCCACCGAGTTTTCCCTCTTCCTTTTCAATCAAACAAACATTCGCGTCGAGCTGTGCCAGGACGCTCGACGTCACAAGCCCCGCCACTCCTCCTCCAATAATCACCATGTCAAACGGTTTGTCGGTCATTAATCTCGATACAAAGAAAAAATGAATTTCTAAAAGTGGACACAACGTTAACGTTCCCCGTTCCTACCTAAACGGGTAGAGGAACCAAAAAATTTCATCCGGTTTTATCTTGATCCTCTCCGGAAAAGTAACGCGTTCACAGCGGCCCGTTTTGGAATAGGATCCATCTTATGAGACTTGTCCCATAAAATGAATGCTCGGGATGAAGACCTCGGTATACAGGACCTCCCGGACCACTTCCTGACCCGCGGGAATATATTACGTCTCTGATGTTCCTGAATACGTTGAACATGATGATGCATTAAACACATACTCGATGAGTTACCAATCCGAACGAACAATTCAATCATTTCCCGAATTCAGAACGTCTTAACATGACTACGCGAGAAATACGCGTCCTCAGTTCTTCATGTTGAAGGAATGAATGC
>CAZSFH010000255.1:0-3764 GCA_964606115.1 uncultured Planctomycetia bacterium
CACTGTTGGGGAACCGCCGCCACTCGTCTTCCGTGAGCTGGGACAGACGGCGTGCAAGCGGGTCCGAGGTATACCAGTCGACCTCGTCGTCGAGAATCGATCGTTCGGCGGAAGGCTGTGCCCTGCAACCGGCTCCCGCGATAATCACGGTCAGAAACAGCAGGAAAAAGAAAGCTCCTGAACATCTCATTTCACGTCCCCGAGCATCTCGATGACCTCCTCGCTAAGGAAAAGCACATCACACCAATGGCAAATGGAAAACACAGGCGAGCGACGCTTTTTTCAAGTCAAGAATCTGTTACCATCATAAACCTGAGAATCATGGCGAATCAAGAATATAGTTGATTTACTTGAAACCTCATTGATATCATATATTTTCATCTGAATTCATGTCCTGAGCATGTCTTCCAGAACGACCGAAAAGATTGCGTCCGCCACGTGTTTTCTTCCTCCCAGACCACCTTGCAGTCTCCGGTAAAACAGATAAAAGACGAAACGAAGCATCGTCACAAAGCCCTCGAAGAGATTCTGGGTGCACAATATTTTGAAAACGGCGCTCTCGATCGGTCCCGTTTTGTGAAACTGCTCCGCGCATATTACGGACTCTACCGAACGCTCGATCCGGCTCTGGAGGAAACCACGGAACGGTTTCTACGTGACTATGCCTATCGACCCCGTTCAGAACGACTCAAGCAGGACCTTCAAACCCTCGGGTTGAAACAGGAAGACCTCGATGAGCTCCCGACCCTGGCCAGCACGAAACTCCCCGACCTCGATGATCGATCGGAGCTGCTCGGGGCGCTTTACGTCGTGGAGGGATCGGAGCTTGGCGGCAGCATCATACGCCGGGATCTCGAACAGAAACTGGACGAGGAAACGTTGAAGGCCGACGCGTATGTCCGTGATCGGCCTGACGAAACGAGAGCCAACTGGAACGAGTTTCGTGAAGTGTTCAACCAGCGAATTGATTCCGAGGATGCACTCGAACGGGCCGTTCGAACGGCCAATCAAATCTTCCAGGTTTACGAGGACTGGCTCTCATGACCGAACGCGAATTTCAGACGGTCGGCGGATTTCAGATCCAGGAGCATATAGATCTTCAGGACTGCCATACCGATCCGATCCACGAAACCGCGCTTCTTCAATCTCACGGCACGTTTCTGCAGTTCGAGCCGTCCTCGCTCATCGTCCGGTCCGTCGCCAAAAACATCGACGAGTACCTGGACGTGAACGTTTCCGAGGTTCTGGGGAACCCCCTCAACAGCGCCTTGCCCGGGGAGCTCGTGGAAACCATCCACGAACAGGTGACCCCCGAGGACATCGAGCGGGACTATTTTGTGTTCGAACGATCGGATCAGACGATCGCCGTGTACCTGTTTCCCGTCGGTGACACCTGTGGCCTGGAACTGGAATATCGTCCGTCCGAAGACGATCTTTCCAGGGAAATCATGGTCCAGGCCAACCGATTTCTGGATCGGTTTCGATGCCATGACGGCCGGGAAGAGCTTTACGAACAGGCCGTACGGATGATTCGTGACATCACCGGTTTCGGCCGGGTCCTGCTTTACAAGTTTGATAGCGACGGAAACGGTGAAGTGGTGGCGGAAGAAAAAGAGGAACACATGGGCTCCTATCTGCACCACTGTTTTCCCGCCTCCGACATCCCTGAAGCGGCGCGGCGATTATACCGGAAAAATCGGGTGCGTTTGATTCCCGACGTGGACTATCAACCGGTGCCCATCGTCGGCCCCGACGGTGAACGGGAACTTGAGGAGCTGGATCTAACGTATTCCATCCTCCGCTCCGTACCGATGGTTCACCGGCAATACATGAAAAACATGGGGGTACAATCCTCCTGCTCGATTTCGCTCATGGTCCGGGATGAATTATGGGGATTGATCTCCTGTCACGATGAGGAACCCGTTTCAATTGGTTGGACCCGGCGGGGGCTCTGCAAAATGATCGGAGAGATGATCGCTCAGCAAATTGAACGCCTGCACGTTTCCTCGCGGGAAGACCGTCTTCAGACCGTCGACGGGCTTCGGGAGCAGCTGGACGAATCCCGGGATGATTACCAGGATCTGTTCGACGGTCTGGAAACGCATAAATCGTCCATCCGTTCACTGATGGATTCGCATGCCTTCTATATCCGTGTGCGTGATTCCTCCCGCTGGATAACGGAGCACGAGGACACCGACGTCGAAAAAAAACTGACGGACCCGATTCGGGAACGCCTTCGATCGGAAAAAACCTACTCCGTTCGATCGATTGAGAATGAAATGCACGAGAACTGGTCCCACTCGAAGCGGGTAAGCGGATTCTTCGCCTCGCGCATTGGACGGAGCAACGAGTCCTTTTGCGTCTGGTTCCGCCCCGAACACCGGGAAACCATCCAGTGGGGGGGCGACCCACGCAACCCCTTTGACTTCGACGAGGAGGGAACGCTGTCGCCGCGAAACTCATTCGAACAATGGAACGAGATCGTCCGCGGTCGATGTCGGAAATGGACGGACCTGGATCGCACGACGGCGAACGAACTGGTTCGCGTCTTTCACGAATTGATCATCCAGATCCAATCCACGCTACTGGAACAGGTCAACGAGGAAAAGGAACGGTTAATCCGGGAAATCGACAAGCGGTCCCGGACCGACAGCCTGACCGGTCTGCTGAATCGAGAAGAGTTTCTTCGATTGCTGGAGAAAGAACTGGAGCGGGCCCGTCGTTACGAACATCCCCTTTCGTTCGCCCTGCTGGACCTGGATCATTTTAAACAGGTTAACGACACGTACGGTCACCCGATCGGTGATGACGTGCTTGATGCATTCGGCGATCTCCTGAAAAAAACCACCCGAAACTCGGACATCCGGGGGCGATACGGAGGGGAAGAGTTCAGTATCGTGCTTCCGGAAACCCCACTGGATCAGGCACGGACCTGGGCGGAACGGATCCGTTCGTCCCTCCGTGATCAAGAATTTGAAACCGACAAGGGAACGTTTACGGTCACCTGCAGCATTGGATTGACGGCGTTTCAACCGAACGAGGACGATCGAAACACCATTATCGAACGTGCCGATCAGGCATTATATCAGGCAAAAGAAGACGGACGGGATAACGTGAACGTGAAGTGACGTCGTTCGCGGCGGTAAACCGTTTCTCATGTTCGATCAACCACCACCGGGCAAAAAAGCATGGCTGAGGAAGTGTCATTCATCGATGTGCTCCTTCTGCACCTGCCTTCCCGGGTGCTGACGAACCTGCACAAAAATCACCTGTATCGTATCGAGGACGTGGCTGCTCGATCCCGGTCGGAACTGCTCGACCTGAATCGGATCGGCTTCAGGTCCGCGAATGAAATCATCGGTCTCCTGTCGGACCTGGACGTCGAACCGGGGACTTCCCTTCCTCACGAGCCCGTGTACCGGAACGGGGAGCAGGAACAGATCCGGCGTCTTCCGGGAAACCATTCGAAGCTCTGGAAAGCAACGGGGATCGAAGCGTTTCGACGAGGTAGACTGGTCTCCGGGGTACTGGAGGATGGATCGTTTGAGTGCACCCTGAAAATCGAGGACCGGGAGATCAAGGTGTCCGCAACGGACGGCGATACGGACTGCAGCTGTGGTCGCCGGAACTGTCAGAAGCACGCCCTGGCCGGGCTGTTATGGCTGATCGAGCGGCGGCGCCGAAACGATCTGGCGGCGCTCCGTGGAATGGACCCGCCCCCGCTCTATCAACCGCTTGCCCGGGATCCGCTGTGTCGCGGCACC
>CAZSFH010000256.1:0-3760 GCA_964606115.1 uncultured Planctomycetia bacterium
CCGGGAGAATGGTGACAACCGTCTTGCCGCTGTTCTCCGGACGAGCGGCGACCTGCCGTGCGGCGTGTACCGCGGCGCCGGAGGAGATCCCCCCGACGATCCCCTCGGTTCGGGCCAGCCTGTGTACGGCCTGCTTGGCGTCTTCGTCCGCAACCCGGACGACGTCGTCCAGGAGATCCGTTTCGAGAATGTCCGGCACGAATCCGGCGCCGATGCCCTGGATGGAGTGAGAACCCGCTTCTCCACCGGATAAAACGGGCGAATTTTCCGGTTCGACGGCGACCGTTTGCAGGTCCGGTTTGCGTTCCTTCAGCACATCGGAAACGCCGGTGATGGTTCCGCCTGTGCCCACGCCCGCAACAAAGACGTCCAGTTCGTCCCCCAGGTCGTCCCAGATTTCTTCCGCCGTGGTCCGGCGGTGAATATCCGGATTGGCGGGGTTCTTGAACTGCTGGGGCATGTAAGCGTTGTCGAGTGAGTTCGCGAGCTCTTCCGCTTTCTCGACGGCACCGTTCATGCCGTCATCACCGGGGGTCAAAACGAGTTCGGCCCCGAATAGCTTGAGCAATTTCCGACGTTCCTCACTCATGGTTTCCGGCATGGTCAGCACCAGACGATACCCGCGACTCGCGGCCACGAAGGCGAGCGCCAGACCGGTGTTTCCACTGGTGGGTTCAACGATGACCGTGTCCTCGTCCAGCTCACCGTTCGCTTCGGCGGCTTCGATCATGGAAAGACCGATCCGATCTTTCACACTGGACATGGGATTGTAAAACTCGAGCTTCCCGAACAGGCGAACGTCCTCCTGTGGTTCGAGACCGGGCAGGCGGACAAGCGGCGTATGACCGATGACCTCCGTAATTTGTTCGTATGTGCTCATGGGATTCTCCGTGAAATGAACATGTTCAGAAAATCGACGTCAGGAAAGAGACCGGGCAATCATGACATCAGCCGAAGCTAACGTCTCAGGCGATCCTCATTCGCAATAGCCAGGAAAAAATCGAGCCCGGCCGTTTCGTGAAAGTGTCAAACGTTCGTTGGAAGATGGGGTACAGGTAAGGTCGGGGGACCCCCCCCGCAGCAGAAACATGCAGGGTGTGGATCGAAAAAGGTCTGAGAAGCGATGTTTCCGTTCCTGTTCTTCATCTTGAAGTCCTCTTCGATTGGTCAATCAATCCATTGGAAACGTCTTTAGTGCAAATCCCATACCACCCTTGAGTTGATCACGTTCCCCATGCCCACTGGTTTCAGCGGGGTCTGATCACGATTTCGCAGGATGGTAAGCGGGTGAATGTTGCAAATGTGCAACGAGAATATAGAACGGGAGTTGCAGAGGAACAACATCTGTTCGTGCGGATGGGTCACGTTCTGTGCCGTCACAGGCAGAATGGATCGGAAAGGGGGTTCGACCGGTGAACCGAGGGGATTTAGACAGCGTATTTGAAGGAAGGAGTATGGCATAAAAATTGCACTTCTGAAGATGGTCGACACGATAGTGTTTTACCAGAGATGAACGGCATCCGGGAACGGTACCGGTGGGGAAGATGCCCTGGAAGCTCTGGACGAGTCTCGTTGCCACCCGGAGCCGTTTTCCGGATGCTTTTTTCTTTGATCACCTGTAGATTGGAGGAGCGATGAACCAGGCCGAAACGAGATCGGAGGTTGTTCAGCAAAAGAGCCCGCTGACGGATTCGTTCGGGCGTGTGCATGATTATCTCCGGATTTCGGTCACGGATCGTTGTAATCTTCGGTGTGGATACTGCATGCCGCCGGAAGGCATTGATCACGTCAAGAAGGACATGGTGCTGTCGTACGAAGAGATCCTCCGGATTCTCCGGATCGGGCGCGATCTGGGTATTCGAAACGTTCGTGTGACCGGGGGGGAACCGCTTGTGCGGAAGGGGGTGATTTCGTTCCTTCAGTCCGTGTCGGACGTGAACGGTCTGGACAAAATCGGTCTGACGACCAACGGCCTCAATTTGAAACCGCACCTGGAGAACCTCCGGGAGACGTCGGTGGAACACATTAATATCAGCCTCGACAGCCTCGATGAAGAGCGTTTCCGGGAAGTCACGCGGGGGGAGGGGATGGAAAAGGTTCTCGACGCGATCGCGACGGCGGTCCGAATGGGGTTCCAGGTCAAAGTGAATGTGGTTGCTCTGCCGGACCTGTCCCGGGAGGAGGTGGATTCGTTTCTGGACCTTGCTCGCTCCCTGGACGTCACCGTTCGGTTTATCGAGTTCATGCCACTCTGTGGATCGGGCTGGGAGCCGGAGACGTTTGAGCCCATTTCGGAATTGAAGAAGGAGGTCCGGTCGGGTTATGATCTTGAGCCGGTGTCGACGGAGGGGGTCAGCAACACCTTCTCGTTTCCGGACGGAAACGGACGAGTTGGCTTCATTGCCTCCCTGTCCAATCCGTTCTGCGGCGATTGTTCCCGTCTCCGGCTGTCGAGCACGGGAACGCTCTATTCGTGCCTGTTTGCGGCTGACGGTATTTCGCTTCTCCCGGTACTGCGGAACGGAGGGTCGGACGAGGAGATCATTGAGAAAATTGATGAAGCGATCAATGACAAGTGGGCCGGTAATCCGGTTTATACCGGGGATTGGGACCCGGAGACGGAGGAGCCTCCTCGAGAATTTGGACTCATACGAAGCATAGGAGGGTAACGCCATGGGTGCTGAAGGAATCGGTATTGCTCCGATCGTGATGCTGTTTTATGGATGTTTTTGTTGTTTTTTAATTTGATCCGGAGGAGTCATGTTTGAGTTACTGGCGTTCGGAATACCGGGGGGGCCGGAGTTGTTGATCATCCTGGCAATTCTACTGTTTCTGTTCGGCGCAAAGCAGATTCCAAAACTCGCCCGGGGCATTGGTTCCGGGATCTCGGAATTCAAAGCCGGTTTGCAGGAAGGGGCGGAAACGGTCCGGGAGGAATCCGCGTCCGTGGAAGAGCTGGTTTCGGAGACGCCGTCATCCCGGGAAACCGCCGATGAACCGGAGAGTCGGAAGGAGGCATCGTGAGGGATATTACGCATAAAAATCGGACGGAGCGAAGCGCGGTGGCGCGAACGTCCATTGAATGCGGAGTCAAAGGCCGCGAAGCGATTATGGACGAAGAGGTTCCGAAGGGGAATCCGATTGAGATTACCCGGACCGCAGCAATCCTCGCGCCCAAGAAAACGCCGGATCTGATTCCGCACTGTCACAATGTGCCGGTGGAATCCTGCGACGTCGAGATCACGCCGACGGAGACCGGGGCAACCATCGAAGTCCGTGTTTCGGCCATTGCCCGGACGGGGGTGGAGATGGAAGCACTGACCACCGCGTCGGTCGCCGCGTTAACGCTTTACGACCTGCTGAAACCGGTCGAGGACGAAATATTGATCGGGGAGACGGAGCTCGTGGAAAAGTCGGGGGGTTCCTCGGACTTCGAGGATACCTACGACATCAAGGATCTCCTGGCGGCCGTGGTGGTCACCTCGGACGGCACGTACGAGGGAACGCGGGTGGATCGCTCGGGCGACCTGCTCAAACAGCGGCTGGGTCGTGAGGGGCTGATCATCCAGGAGTACGACGTGCTGCCGGATGAACAGGAGAAGATCGAATCCCGTCTCCGGGAGCTTTGTGAAGACGGCATGGACCTGATCGCCACGACGGGCGGCACGGGACCGGGACCTCGAGACGTGACCGTCGAAGCGACGGAAAACGTGATTGATCGAGAGATTCCGGGCATGGCGTAGGCGATGCGGTCCCACGG
>CAZSFH010000257.1:0-3738 GCA_964606115.1 uncultured Planctomycetia bacterium
CACGTAGATGGATTGTATGACGAGCACGTCCTTTTCATTCGTGTCCACGTGCCCGGTTACGTCCGCGGAGAGATCAAATTCATCGGGTGAAATATCGCGCGCCTCCAGCGCGCCGCCAAAGGTTCCGGTCAGTCAGCCGGCCGCGGCGGCAATGACGTAGTCGATGGTCGTGTCTCGTTCGCCGAACTCCTCGGGCCCCATCCCGTAATGTCTGGCAATAGCACCATGCACGCCGAACTCGACCGGCTCCTCCCCGGCCGGCATGTGGGCGAGCCGGTTTGGACCTTCCTCTCGCTCGATGCGAATCTCTGAAACGTAGGCGGACTGACGTTGATCGGCCATCATCAACCTCCATAAAACAAAATACGTATGGAATGTTCGGATACGGTCTCCTTTTCTTACCTCCTGTTGAGACCCTGTATGCCACCTTTTCGGACAGGGTCTAATGAAGAAGGCAGTGAACCTGTTGACCCATGTATTTTATGTCATTCATCCAGTCGAAACCAGTTTCGAAACGGGCGTCCTTGATACGCCAGATTAACCGGACCACACAATATGGAAACGTACCTTTGCCGGAGGACGAACGGCACGGTGAACACGTTTCCCCTTCCCAACGATCCCGTACGGAGGTGATTCCCGCAGGAGGAATGCCGCGACCGCCCGGGAACGGCCGTTTCAGATCAGGTCCCTTCGAGCGTCGGCGTCCGGAGTAAAAATGATCCGACGATCGCCGCCCCGTTTTAATGGCGGGAACCGTTAATGGTTCTGTTCAACATCCCGCAATAGACGACGAACCCCTTATCATCACCGAAAACACATCCCCCCTTCTCCTTCCCCGTAACTCCAATATTTTATTGAAGAAATCGGGAGCATCCTGTAAAATAACCAACCCACACCGGGAACAGAATGCAATTAACAGAGGATCCGATGAAAAAGAACATCCTTTCCACCGTTCTGGTGTTTTCCATTCTCTTCCTCTTTTCCGCTTCTCCCGTGGATGCCTGCCTGAATGATCGAGATGTGGAGGCCACGGAGCGGGAATTCAAATCCAACTACGAAACAAAAAAACCACAGGTTCAGGCTGATCAAGCACCGGAGGCTCGCGGAGAAAAAAGTTCGAACTCAACGATCCGCGTTGTGAAAGTCGGCCTGAGTGGAACGGGGCTTCTCATGCTTTTAGCCGGTGGTGTGCTGGTGATTCAACGGCTCCGACTCAGCGACGAGTAAAACTCCTTGCAGCGTCCGTGCCGGAACCGCAAAGGCCATCCGATGAAGTCCAATTTTCCGGTGGTCGTCCACCGGTCCGAAATACAGACCAAAATTTTCATTCTCTCCGCCCCTACCTGATGACATCGGGCTTCACGTCTTCCAACCCGCAACTTGTTTCGTCATAAAATCATGGGCATCAGGCACGTTCCAGCGACATGAAATCCTTCAAACTGGTGGTCCTCTGGATCCTCTCGGTTCTTTTCTCGGGTCTTCTGGGCGTGTTCGTCATCGGCCTCCGGACCGAACCAGAAGTGTCGGACTTACAAAAACTCTTTACCTGGCGGAAACATGTGAGCCGCACCCGAAAAGTACCACTCCCCCACCAGGTCCCTCCGTCCGACGACGTTCTTTCCCTCCGTTTCGCGATGGTTCACGATGTGCTCACCGAACGGTACCGACGTCATTCCGACGCGTGGTACCGGAAGCGCAATGAGAATGTACGCAAAAAAATTGAAAAATTGAATCAAAAGAACGTTACCGATCAGGACGTTCGGACAAAATTGTTTAACCTGTACGACGACCTGGGCGTGGGACTGGAACGGCTCGGGAAACACGACAAAGCCCTTGAGGTGCTGCGAGAAAAGAAAGCGAAACAGGATAAAGCGGGAGTCCAGGAAAACCGGATGTATACGACCTACGCCAATCTCGGCACGGTTCTGGCCCACAAACACCTTCCGGCCGCACTTCGTGGAAACCGGCAGGCAAAATCATCCGTCCGGCAGGCGCTTGATCACCTGAATAAAGCGGTCGACATCAATCCCTCCGCCCACTTCGGACGGGAGACCTGGCAGATCACCGCTCTGGCCTTTCTGCTTGCGGCCACCGAGAACAACAGGCTGATCAAACAATTCGATTTTACGGGGAACCGTCTGGCGGCGGAACCGAATCCGGAGACCGGATCCGCCGTTGATGATATCGTTATGTACAAACGCTTCACGGACAAGTACACAACGGAGGAGTTGCGCAACCCCCAAAATGAAGTAGCGCGGAGCCTGCGTGATTTCGTTGCTAAGCTCGAAAAAGAGGATCTTATGAAGAAGGTAAACCTCACGGACGATTTACGGAATACGCCGTTTACCGAAGAAGTTCCATTTGATCGTCCCGTTCTCGGCATCATCGGTATGTGGAGGCTTGGCGGTGGTCCCAATCCTCATTTCGCACTGGCCCTCGGCGAGATCATGCTCCGCGTCGGTCAGCGTCATATCGCCTGGGAGGCGTACCAGCGAGCCCTTGAGATGTCGGGCCGGTTCTGGCCCGAAGAGGCGGTTCGAAAGCCACTGATCGAACACTGCCGAGCCCGAAAGAAATTGATCGAATCCTCGATGTCCGACCGTGATGTTCAAAAAATGAAACGCCGCTTCCGGCAGGAGCTTCAGCACGGCCGGGACTGGCAGAACGCGTACCGGGCGTTCGAGAAGAAACGGATCAGGCAGGGGGTTTCCATCAACCGCGACAATTTTCACAAGCCGTTTTTGGAGAAACACGGCAAAATTGCCTCGGACCCAGGAGACGCCGACTGGATCCGGTTCAAGGTCACCGATGATGTGATCATCCCGTGGGTGGGGATCCTGTTTTTTGCGGGGCTCGGAGGGTTGTTTGTGGGGCTCCTGCTGTACGTCGGAAAACCGAATCATACTGCGGATGATTCCTCCTCCGCATAACCCTTACCGATGGATCATGAACGCTCGCAAGTCCACTCTTCCGAATTTCCGTACAGTCGATACCCGTATGATCAATTGTGTTTCCCGGGCCTCCTTCAGCGTACGTGATCTTCCTC
Source organism: uncultured Planctomycetia bacterium (assembly GCA_964606115.1). Taxonomy (GTDB): domain Bacteria; phylum Planctomycetota; class MHYJ01; order CAYXQY01; family CAYXQY01; genus CAYXQY01. The sequence continues at coordinate 3,047 of CAZSFH010000257.1, forward strand.
CGTATTGAATTCTCCGTGCACGGCCAGCCAGATGCAGGGCGGCTCCTGCGTGGTGAATGAGACCCGGTGTTTTCTTCCGGCGGGAATCAACAGCCAGTCCCCCGCCTCCAGCTCCGTCTTTGTTTGATCTTCCCACTCCAGCGTCGCCTCCCCCTGAAGGAGCACCACCCACTCATCCGTTTCCTGATCGTACCAGTCGTCCGCCGGGGTTCGGTGGCCGTGGGAAATAATGCGTTCGATCCGCACGTCTTCGCCGGCGGCCAGGGTCTCAAAAAACTCGTCTTCCCGCGGAAGGTGATCCGGAACTTTAAAAAATTTTCCTTTTTGCATCATCTTATCATCAACTCTGATTTGTTTGTGGAGAACGATGAATCCTACCAGTAACTCATCAGGTTATCCCCGATAAAATCGCACTTCGGGCCCCTGTTGCGCACCAGAAACAACCGCACCAGTACCAGCGCGAGGTCGTTACTGCCGCCGCGGTTCGAGTAGGTCCGCCACGCATTCCTGTTCGAATCCCGATAGCGTTCAAGCAGCGGCGGCCCGGAAACGAACCATCCATCCACATAATAGTGCTTCATCGCGTATTTCGCGAACACGTCCGCATGGTTAAGGGACTTCTGTTCACCGGTGGCTTTGTACATGTCCACGAAACTGGTCAGCATGACAACGCAAGAAATTCGCAACCTCAG
>CAZSFH010000258.1:0-3722 GCA_964606115.1 uncultured Planctomycetia bacterium
TCGTCGCAGCGTCCAGTTGGTCACCCGGTGCCGCGCCGCGTTCAGGCCGGTCATCAGGGACACCCGTGTGGGCGAACAGATGGCGCTCGCGTAGGCGTTCGTAAATTTCACCCCCTGATCGGCGAGCCGCTGGAGGTTCGGGGTCTGGTAGCGCCTGTTAAATTTCGTCCGTTTTTTCCAGAACGGCACACTGGTATCCTGCCATCCCTGGTCGTCCGCAATGATCAGAACGATATTGGGAGGCGAACCATCACCGGCCGGAGCGGTCTGCACACATCCGAAGCAGAAGAAGAACGAACAAAACAGTACAGCGAAGGAAAATAGCCGGATATTGAACATTTCCATAAGAAGAACAATACGTACAACATCAGTGCAGAACCAGACCCGGTCAGATGACCAGAACGTAACGCCACCCTTTCGATGCATTCAACCCCAAACGTAGCGGAAGCATGCCTGTTTTTAAAGAAATCCGTGATCCCTCGATCTCCCCCATGATTTGACCGATGCTGAATATCGTTTTGCTATCGTTCCTCCTCAGTGAAGAGGAGAAGAAATTCCACATCACCTTTTGGTTGATTTTTAGTTCACGTTCCGATGATGACAATCTATGAAGTTATTAATCCACGTAAGGTTGTTTGCGGAGCCAGATCGAAATGTCATGATCCTGTGCACCATCCTCGTACTTCTTATTCGTACCGGCACTAAAAAGCCGGATCCAGTCTTCGTCAACATTCACTCGACAGGGCTTACCGGTAAATGGATCCGTAATGACACTGATGTTTGCATAGATTTTTGGGAACCCACCATGTTTGATCTGTTGAAGTCGAATTTTCGAAGCCTCGGTTAGTAATCGCGCTTTCGTATACATTTTATCTCTACTGCCCTGGCTATTGCTTATGGCGGGGATTAGAATCTTCGAATACATGTTGAGAAAGGTCCATCTCTCTCTAATGTTTTCTTCTAATTTTTCTTGCGCCTTTTCTCCTTTGTATGTTGGTTTTTTTGCATGCTTGATTGAAAACTGCATATCCCGAAGATAATTGGCACGGTTTTTCCACCGAAGCAACCAGTTCAACGTTCCACCTCTCACCCTTTTCTTCTTACCATTCTTTCCTTGACTGAAATTGTTTTTCATGGATTGGTGAGTCGTGGCGAGGTCGCCTTTAAGTGCCCACACGTAGCCCCGTTTTATCAGATCAGGTTTTATCGTTGATTGTAATGTTCGTATTTTTTCCTCAGACAGTCCTTTCTGGTTCAACAGCTTCAGATGAAGATAAAAAGCATATTCCAGAACACCGTACGCCGTCATACAGCTGATAATAGAGGCTGGCTTCATAAGATAATATGCCTGTTTATACATTTTTATTGTCAAATTGATTGCTCGTTCATATTGCCCCTTTCTCATTTCTGAAATTCCCTTATACGTAAGAAGTATTGCTATGATTCTGTTATTGAGAATGGATGGCATCTCCATGTACATTCCTTGTCTGTACTGCAGTTCTGGAGGACGCAGTTTTGCACTCATAAATTTCGCAATCCATTTTTTGTACTCCGGAAGATGGTTTTGTATTGTGCTCAGCTCCTCTTTCGTAAAACGTTTCGGAGGGCGCTGATCCTTTTTCAAGGGAGGAAATTTTTTGTCCAGCTCTGATAATCCAACCTTATCGCTGAATGATTCTGAAAATGGGTAATAGAGAGGATTCTGATCTGGATATTTTTGATTATATCTCTTCTCAAGGTCCTCCCCGTCAACAGGAAAACCTTGCTTTTTTAGCCTGTCCAACTGAACTTGATACTCGTTTTTCCAGCGATAATTCTGAATGAGGTATATCAGAAGCAGAAGGAGAACCAGTGCTCCTGCCCCGATCCCAATCCTCTTCCCGAATTGTGAAAGCCAGTGAGAAGGTTCTTTGTCCACTTTTTGATCGTCTTGGTTGTGTTCTGAGGTGGACATCGTTTGGTCTGGGCCTTCTTTCTAAAAAAGCTGCTGAAAAATTTTGGTAAGCAAAAAAATGGAAGGACATCTACCGAGGAGGGCAAAATATCCTTCAACCACGTTTTATCACCCCTGGGTATCTTTCAGGGGCTTAACAAACAAACCCTTCTTTTGCCCCATGTTCCCGCTTAAGTTAACGGGGGTGGGATCAATCCCGGGGCTTTTGTCGCGCCACCCCCTCCGGGGGTTCGGAGCCCTTCGAAATCGTGTGTCCGTTGTAGATGATATGAATCCCTGGTTACAGACGGTATAGTCAACAGTAGTTGACTATCAAGTGTATCCCTTCCAACGGGCGGGTTAGCTCGGCCTTTCCGAGTTCCCCATCCGCTTTTATAGTGGGATACGTTCATCCAATTTTTTCTGACTTCTGATTCTGAGGGATTCAATCATGAGTGATACACGTTTCCGCTTTGTCCCCGATTCTGTACCGGAGAATGGAGATGCTCTTTATGTAAGCTTTGAACGCAAAGAACCCAAAAAGAAAAAGGAAAAACCGAAGTGGATTCTCGGTTTGTCCAATGGAAAGGAATACACCAAAAAAACGGTTACTTACGGAGATTATCAAGCGGTCTCCGCCTGCATTGACGAGGTTCGATCTGAGCTTGATCTCAACGACGAATTTGACATTTACAGTGTCCATGAGGTCAGCCGAAAGGGACACTCGATGTCCCGCGACCTGGTTGAGCGTGGCATCAAATCGATTCCAATCGATCCGGCCAGTCCGGACGGAAAGAAGAACAAACCCGGCAAAACGGATCGGCTGGATGCGATGAAGTTAGTTCGACTGCTTGTACACTTTATCGGAGGAGACCACGACGTGTTCAATCCGGTTAATCCTCCCAGCCACCAGATCGAAGACGATCGGGAAATCTCCCGGGAACGACGACCGCTTGTCAGCGAGCAAAACGCCCATACCAACCGGATTCGTGCGCTTTTGTTCAAGCATGGAATCGACCGCGGGCCCGACGCGGAACTGATGGATCAGCTGGATGAGATAGAAACCTCAACCGGCGAACCGCTCGGTACGCATTTGAAAGCTCGCATTCAAAATGAGTATGAACGACTCGAACTTGTCAAACAACAGCTCAAACGAGTCGAAAAGCGGATGCTTGAGGCCGTGCGGGAGCGCAAAGACGAACCGATCATGACCGATGTGATCAATCTGTACCGGATGAAATCCTTCGGCTTTGAATCCGCTTATGAAATTGTTCTTGAAGGGTTTGGCTGGAGAGAGTTTCAAAACCGGGGGGAAGTGGCAAGTTTTCTCGGAGCCGATGATGTCCCGTCTTTATCGGGAAAAGGCGGTCACAGGGAGGGCATCTCAAAACACGGAAACAGCAGGCTATTGGGACTGCTGGTACAGCTCGCCTGGGCCTGGACCCGCAATCAACCGAAAAGTGAACTGGCGCAATGGTTTTACGAGAAGTCAAATAATGCCAGCCGGGTCAAGAAGAAAAAGTTGATTGTGGGACTTGCCCGGAAACTGGCAAACCGCATCAGGGTGTACCTGGAAACCGGGGAAGTCCCACGAGGTGCGGTCTTTAAAACGAACCCGAAGTACAGTTTCTAACCCCAGAATTCGTTGTTTATTGACCGCTATCTGGCATTTATTTAAGAGGTAAAAACATTTGCAGAAGTTTCTGGCCGGTTGAACGAAGGCGATGAGCGTGCACTGAGCGGAAGCTGAGTTGTAGAAGATTCCCTTCTAAAATCGGCCGGCATGAGC
>CAZSFH010000259.1:0-3717 GCA_964606115.1 uncultured Planctomycetia bacterium
GTCGTCATTACGGGCGAAACCGGGACGGGCAAGGAACTGGCCGCCCGCGAACTTCATGATCGAAGCGAACGCGAGGGCCCCCTTCGTACGCTGAACTGCGCGGCCATTGCCGAGAACTTGATTGAAAGCGAACTGTTCGGCCATGAAAAAGGCGCCTTCACCGGGGCCAGCAAACGAAAACGGGGCAAGTTTGAACGGGCGGACGGCGGCACCCTGTTTCTCGATGAAATTGCCGAAATGAGCCCGTCCGCCCAGAAGCGCCTGCTCCGGGTGCTGGAAGAAGAAGAAATTGAACGGGTCGGGGGCGAGGAAAAGATCAGCGTGGACGTCCGGGTGATCAGCGCCACCAACCGGGATCTCGAAGCGGAGGTGGAGGAAGGAAACTTCCGGGAGGACCTGTATTATCGAATTCATGTCGTCGAGCTCAACGTCCCGCCCCTTCGGGAGCGCACGGGCGATATCGAACTGCTGGCCAATCATTTCGCCGACCAGTTTGGCGAACAGTACAGCAACGAGACGAAAACATTGACGGAGGAAAGCCTGGATCAGCTTCGCCGGTACCACTGGCCCGGGAACGTCCGCGAACTGAAAAACGTCATGGAGCGAGCGGTCATCCTGAGTGACGGGCCGGACATCGAACCGGACGCGTTGCCCACGCTGGATTCCGAACGATCGGCCCCGCTCGACGTTTCGTTCTCCGGGGAGTTCCAGGAACAGAAACAGGCGTTCGTGGAGCGATTCGAGCGCCAGTTTATCGAGAAGGCCCTCGAGGAAACGGACGGGAACATCTCACAGGCCGCCGACAACATCGGAATGTACCGTCAGAACCTGCAGAAAAAAATTAAAAACCTCGACATCGACGTGGATCAATACCGGTCCTCGCAGCGTGAGGAGATCGATTGAACCGTCCTTCCCTCATCCGCACGGGTTCCTCGGCAGCCGGAGGAATGATTCGTCTCGGACCGATCAGAATCGGACGGTACTGAACGTTGTTCGCGAGAAACAGCCGGACGTCCTTCTCCTGATGGAAATCAACTATCGCTGGTTAAACGCCCTCGAGTCCCTGAAGGAACAGTACGCCCACCACCGAGTTGTGGCGCGTCCGGACAACTTCGGCATCGCCGTTTTCATCGATAAGCCGGTGGAGGAGATTTTCATCCGAACCCCAATACGACCCTTCCTGCCCGTGGTGTCCGCCCGTTTCAAGCACAACGGAAAAACGGTTCATTTCACGGGGCTCCATACCCTTCCCCCGGCCTCCCGGGCCTATTTCCACGGGCGGAACGAACTACTGAAGAAGGAGGCAAAAACCGTCCGGAACCAGACCAATCCACGCGTCGTCATGGGCGACCTCAACACCACTTCCTGGTCCCCGCACTTCCAGTCCTTTCTGGATACCACTCAACTCCGTGACAGTCGAAAGGGATACGGCGTACAGCCCACGTGGCCTGCGTTCCTGTATCTCGCCCCGCTCCGGATCTGTTTGGACCACTGCCTGGTGTCGGACGACCTGAAGGTGGTGAATCGAACCGTCCTCCACAGCGTCGGCTCCGACCATTACCCGATCCTGGTGTCCCTCCAGCAAAGGAAGTGACGAGCTTCCGAAGGATCAACTCTTCAAACGAAGCTCCATCGCCTCCCGAAACGAACCCGAAAACCCCCGCGTGAGCCGGTCATTTCTCCTCTGACGTTTCCAGCTCCTCAAAGACGGACTGGATCTCCGGCTTCTCGAACTGCTCCAGAAACGACTTCACGTAAATTTGCTGGAACGATCTCGTTCCTTCTTCTAACATCTCTTTGATGTTGTTCCAGTATTTTTCTTTTTTCGTTATCTTATAAAGCGCCGCGTAGCAGGCAAGGTCAATCTGTTGATTCTTCGTGCCCCTCTTTAACGCCTTCCTGGATTCTTGCGTGTCGAACGATCCCAGCGCAAACGCGGCGCGATAACGCGCGGACAACCAGCCGATTCGGCCCGTATCGGATGCCGATTCCGAACTCGGCGGGCTTGCCTCCGGGTCGAGGACCTCGATCAGATGGGGTACCGCCCGCGGATCCCCCAGCTTCGCAAGGGCATCCGCCATGTCCAGAATTGGCATCAAGCGGTGATCCCGCTTCAGGTACCGGACAAGGTGCGGAAAACTGGGCCTGTGCTTCAACCGCGCGAGAATATGTCCCGCCGAAGTGATCATTCGATAATCCCTCGGATTCTTGAGCATTTTCGTCAATACATCGGTCGCCTCCTCGTCCTTGAATTTCTGATAGATGCGATTTGTTAAAGAGACGAAATCGTCATAACAGGCGGCGGCCAGAAACTGGTAAGCACGTTGATTTTTCTGCTTGAGCAACTTCTTAATGGTTTGCTTGCGCTGTTTCCGCTGTTTTTTTCGGTCTTTCTTCTCCGATTCCCGTATCGCAAGCAAGGTGTACGTCTTAAAATTCCGGTCACTGAACTCGATATCACAGATCTCCGGCAACCACTTATAAAACGCCTGCTTTTGTCGGTGAATACGTGATTTTTCCGTGTCCCCTTTTTTCGCGAAGAACGTGGCCAGAACCTCGTGCGCTTTCGTATTTCTGGAGTGGACGGACAGCAACTGACGGCTCGTTTCCGCGGCGGCTTCCAGACGCCCTGTTCGCATCCGAAAATCGGCAAGGGTCTGGAGAAATGATTCGGACCCGACCTCTTCCAGACGTTTCCGGTGTTGTTCCAGAACCTGTGCGGCCTGTTCAATCTGACCAAGCTTCTCCAGAACACCTACTTTCTTCAGAACCACGTCCGTCGATCGAGGGGTCCGCTTAAGAATTCGATCGTAAGCGCCGAGCGCAAGCCGATAGTGTTTTTTCTTGAAGGCCTGTTCCTTCTCCTCGGAACCGCCCGATTCATAAACGGCTCTTCCTCGTTTGCGATCCACCCCCGGGCCTTCCCGGGCCTGCTGTTTCCGAATGGACGCAATGGATTTCAATAGCTGAACATCACTCCGCCTGTCGCGCAGGCCCGCTTTCAACACTTCGACGGCGCGGTCCGGGTTCCCGTTATAATTGATGAGACGTCCCAGGTACCGGCGTGTTTTTGCGTCCCGATGGTGTTTAAGGTATTCTTTCAGCAATAAAATCCCTTTGTTGACCTGCTTCTTTCGCACCCGTTCGGCCGCCGCCTCCCGCACCTCCGCCGGAGATTTCTCCTCCACGTCCGCCGCCACCAGGGTCGAGAAAAGGAAAAGCAATCCGACCCCTGCGACTCCTGTTTTCTCGAACGACGTACGGGAACGAGGCATGATAAATTTCATGTTGAACCTCCTCACACATCCACATTCATAATCAGAACCCGGGGTTCAGAATCCCCCCTTATCATATCGTCGTATGCTGATCTCGTTTGCCCGAAGCTCCGCTGTCCATTTAAACGAACGATCCACGACGCAGTTCAGGTGGTCTTTTGATCTACTGCGTTCTTTCCGGCGCCCGAGGCCCTCACACGCTCTCACTCATTACGAGTTTGATTCATCTGCCACGCTCCCTCTGCATCGACTGCGCCTTTCTTTCGGACGGAACAAATGCATCCGCACTGACGCTACAGGGGTTTTTCAGCAGTCTCATAGGTCCATGAGCGCATTGACGGATTACCGCTGGTTTTCCTTTTCTGTGCCCAGGACGTTAACAAGGCGTTTTGTGTGAAGCGTGCGGGTAATGCGGAAAATACCAGACGGACCTTCATGGGAA
>CAZSFH010000260.1:0-3698 GCA_964606115.1 uncultured Planctomycetia bacterium
ATTGACCATGAATCCTTTCTGGAACCGGATGATTCACCTTCGATCAACGCCCGAGCTCCATTTTTGCCAGCGATACCACTTCGGCATTATTTCATTAAAATTCCGTAACATCCCCCTGAAAGATGCTGAGGAACCGTCATGTTCGCGCTGTCATGCTCATGGCGCAAACGAGTTTTTTCAGCAACCTCACGGGAAGGGATGCATTTTCCATCTGAAACGAAGGCATGCTTTCCTGTATACTGAATTTACCTCCCCGTGACTCGGGGTAGCGGTTCGTCTCTCAGGTCAACTTTGTAGACCCAGTCTGAAAAGGTGGCGTGCATTCAGTTATCCCTCAGCGGGCGATCTGAACGAAAATTGACGCAACAACTCGATTCGTGCTGCTTTGTTTTGAGGAGATATGACACCGAAGAGCGTCCGCTGAGGTGCACGACACCTTTTCAGGTCGGATCTTCGTAGCCGCTCCTCCTTTTTCATTGTTCGGGACGTGCTTCGTCCTTACCAGGGGAACGTTTTTCAATTTTAACAGGAAGGCTCTCGCTGCAAACAGATGTTAGATGACCATTTTCCGTACCGTGATCGTAGGATCGTGAACCGCTGTTTCCTGCTGTTATTCCTGGCTCTAAGTTTTTTGAGCCTTTCGTTGCTCCCGGCTAACGGATCACCGAGCACCCCCGATACGATGAATTCGGCCCGTTACTCAAGATCTGAACCGGTTGCCCTTTATAATCGAGCGCTGGACCTGTTTTACAGTAACAAATTCAAGAAAGCTCGTGTCCGTTTTCTTCAGGTGCTAAATTTCGCCCGGAACCCCCAGCTGATTGAAAACGCTTCCTACATGAATGCTCGATGTCTTTACGAGCTCGGGGAATACATCTACGCATACCGCGCGTTTCAACGATTCAAGCGAAATTACCCCGACACGGATTTTCGACAATCGGTCCTTGAACTCCAGCTGGACATCGGATTTCAGCTCATGAACGGCAAAGACCACCGTTCATTTCTCGGCCTGCATATCCTATCGGCTGGTCAATCGGGTGAGAACATCGTTCGGACACTGCTTGAACGACACCCGTTCGAGCCTTTTTCCGATGCTTACCAGTATCGCCTCGCCAATTACTATTTTTCTCGAAAACAATACGAGTCCGCCGCCGAGGAATACAAGTTCCTCATCGATCAATACCAGGAAAGCTCATGGCGACCCTCCGCAAGGATAATGGCCGGCATCGCTTTTCTGCGGTCCATCGAAAGCATTTCTTATACCACAGAGAACCTCAGTAAAGCGGAAAAACACTTTAACCTCTACCTGAAAAACTTCCCGAAAGGAACCTTCGTTGAACAGGCGCGAAAGTATCTGCAAAAAATAGACCAAATGCGGGCGGAGAAGGACTTCCGAACAGCGAAATGGTATCATCGAACTGGCCGAGTGAAAGGAGCCATCTATTACTACAAGGAGGTCATCCGTCTCCATCCATCCACAACATGGGCGAAACGGGCGATGACCAACCTTCGGGAATATGACGACCCGGATGCCCCCCTGTCCGATTCGCTAAAAGAAAAATATCGATCGGCCCGGCAAAAGAAATCAACGAAGCAAACGGAAAATTAATCAACGACTCGCATCAGCAGCAGTGGGTTCTATCCCAAAGGGAGAACCTCTGAAAATCCTCGAAAACCCTGGATCAGGCATCGTGGAGTTTTTGTCACTCCCAATCCAGCGGTGCTCGCCATATGTCTTTTAAGGACTGCAGGGGCGCATCCACCAGTATCGTCGGTTCCTGCACCGTGCGGATCCGAAACCACTGTTCTTCAATTGTGGTGCCAAGCATCCGGACGGGGACGTCTCGCGTCGCATCTCGAAATGCCGCCTCTTTCTCCGTAGGAACCTCGACAAGGAACCGGGACGGCGATTGAGAAAAGAGAAAGGCGGGAAGTGAAGTTGCCAGGGAATCCGTTTCAAGATTGAGTTCGAGTCCCACGGATCCGGCCATCGCCATTTCCGCTGCGGCAACGGCCGTCCCTCCTTCTGAAACATCATGACAGGCTTCGACAAGTTGCCGGTCGATCAACTGATGAACCGCGTCAAAAACGGAGTTTGCCTCGCCGGGACGCACCCCTGGCACTGTTCCTCCATCTTGCTCCACAAGATGAAAATACTCCGACCCGCCCAATTCCTCCCGGGTCCTGCCAACGAGATAAACAGAGTGTCCCGAGTCCTTCAAATCCATCGTCATGCTTTGCTCCACGTCGGGCACGATGCCACAGGCGGAGATCAGAAGTGTCGGTGGGATCACGATCGTCTCCTGCTCGCCCTGAAACTCGTTGTAGAGACTGTCCTTACCGGAAATAAACGGGGTTTCGAACTCGACGGCGATATCGTAACAGGCCTTCGCCGCCTCCACGAGTTTTCCCAGCAGATCCGGCCGCTCGGGACTTCCCCATGCAAAATTATCCAGGAGAGCGATGCGATCCGGGTTCGCTCCTGTAGCGACGACGTTTCTCACCGCCTCGTCAATTCCGGCGGCTGCCATACGGTAGGGATCCGCGTCGCCGTACCGTGGAGCCATGCCGCAACCAACTGCAAGCCCTCGATTTTCTCCAGGCACCGGCTGTAATACAGCAGCATCTCCGGGGCCGTCCATACCCGGTCCCACAAGAGGTTTGACCACCGTTCGCCCCTGGACTTCATGATCGTACTGCCGGACCACCCAGTGGCGCGAACAGATATTCCAGGAGGCAAGCAGATCTTTCAGCATTTGATCGTAGTCTTCCGGCTCCGGCACACGCACATCACCCCGGACCGGATCAATGCGATTGGCCTCCATCACATATTCCGGCAAACCATGATGTAAAAACTCCATATCCAGATCCCCCACTTTCTCCCCTTCGTATCGAACCACGAGTCGTCCGGTGTTTGTATATTGACCGAGCACCGCCGCCTCGACGCCGTTCCGCTCACAGACCTCAAGAAGTTCATCAAGGTTCTCATCCGGTACGGAAAGAACCATTCGCTCCTGGGACTCCGAAATCCAGATTTCCGTATAACTAAGTCCTTTATATTTAAGGGGTGCCTGGTCAAGATGCACTTCCACTCCCGTTTCTTCTCCCGTTTCTCCGATCGCGGAGGAGAATCCACCCGCTCCGCAGTCGGTAATTCCCGTGTAGAGATCCAACTCTCGTGCTTCCAGAATCGCGTCCAGCACACGTTTTTCCGTAATGGCATTCCCGATCTGAACCGCACTTCCAGATACCTCCGCCGTATCGGTTTCCAGCTCGGCAGAAGAAAACGTAGCCCCGTGGATCCCGTCCCGTCCGGTCCGGCCGCCGATCGCAACAATATGATCTCCGGGTTCCGCCCCTTTTTCGATCCGATCTCGCGGAATCTTGCCAACCGTCCCGCAAAACACCAACGGGTTCCCGAGATAACGATCGTCAAAATAAAGTGCTCCATTGGCCGTGGGAATGCCCATTCGGTTTCCATAATCACGTACCCCTGACACGACCCCCTTCAGCACGCGACGGGGATGCAGAACATTTTCCGGAAGATCCTCCATGGAACGCTCCGGTGGAGCGACACAGAACACGTCCGTATTCATAATGGGTGTCGATCCGCGACCGCAACCAAGGATATCACGGATTACACCGCCGATCCCCGTACCCGCTCCTCCGTACGGTTCGATTGCACTGGGATGATTATG
>CAZSFH010000261.1:0-3676 GCA_964606115.1 uncultured Planctomycetia bacterium
GCGTAAGGCCGGTGAGGAAATGATGATTCCGCACTACGGCGTTACAGGTGTGCGAGGACGATCAGGCAATTATAGGTGGCGTGAAGACCGATGGGGGCCAGGAGGTTCTTCGTTCGGTCAAACACGTACGCCGTTGCGAGGCCCACAAGAAACACCGGCACGATTGTGATGAGGGGATGGACGACGGCAAAAAGGGCCGCGGAAATCAGGGCGGCCGGCCAGAACGTCAGGGTGGATTTGAGTCCGTTAAACAGCAGCCCCCGGAACAGGAACTCCTCGACCACCGGTGCTCCGACGACCGCCAGAAGGTACAGCCCGCGCTGCTGAATCGGCCATGACGTCCGTTCCGGAACCTCGATAAACGGCACCCACTCCATCGCCCATTGATACCCGAGCCCGATTCCGGCCATCAACCCTCCAATCGTTATCGCGTATACCGGGATTGAACTCACGTACTTGAGGTTGAAGAAATGCTGGTTTTCGTCCAGCGTCGTTCCCGTGCGCCACAACAGATAGGCGGACGCTACAACCGTGACGAGCCCACCGTAAAAATACGAAAGAACCAGAATCGGTCCCGGGGTAACCACCCCTTCGAGCGCGAGAAGCAGGCCGGCGATGTTCTGGACGAAAAAGAATACGGCGATAAACAGCAGTCCGTCGGAAGCTTGCAGTGTCCGGGGAGGTTCTTCCACCGGATCCAGCAAGTACGGAACACGGTCCCGGGCCTTGTTCACCACGGCCAGCGTTAGAACCCCGAAGATCAGGAGGGAAACCAGTCTCGGCCAGAGGCCCGGCGTAAACAGCCCGGTCAGGAACAGCCCTCCGAGAAACACGTAGATCAGAATCAGGTCCATTCGCACCCGGTCCCGGGTTTCCGAGGCCAGGGGATCGGTGCCGATGATCCCGAACCCGGCACCGCAGAGGGCAAAAAGCACAAGAGCGGGGGCAAACAGGGCCATGTATCCGAGGTCCAAAAACGTTAGGGTCCCTCGCAGAAAAACGGTATACCCGTAGAAGGCGACCATGTAGACGAGGCTAACGCCGGACCAGACCAGGGATTTTCCAAGGAGCATCTTCGCAGGGGAATGCGGAACGGTGTAGTTCAACCACAATCCTTTTTGTTCATAGTATACATTCATCGGCGCAATGGTCATGAGCAGATACAGGCCGAGGCTGACCGCAATGCCCAAGGCCATGGTTCGATTCAGAAAAAACGCTTCGGCGTACGATACCGGAATCCAGTACATCGCCAGAAAAAACAGGGGGACCAGCATCTGGATGACCAGGTTCTTGTTTCGCCAGAGGAGCAGCAGTTCCTTTTTGAGTATGGAACCCATCCGTCCCCCGCGGTTCAACACGCGAAGAGGAGATTTCCTCGCCGCCTCTCCCGGCGTATGTCCGGACTGAATGATTTCAAGGCCCTGCCGGGACAGGACATCAACGAACAGATACCACAGGACGAACAACCCCGCGTACTCCGCCAGGAGGCCGAGCGTGAGACCGGCGGTCCGGAGGGAAACCCCGCTCTGCAGGACGTTCAGCCCCAGTCCGAGCGGATTGTACAGCAGCCAGACGTCCGCGGTATCCGCCCAGCGAAGCAGAAAATACGATTCTCGTGTGGCGTGACTGAGGCCCTCCGGGTTCATCAGCGGGACGATGAGCAGAAAAAGCCCGATGTACACCAGATGAAATCCCGCGGCGATGGATTCGATGACGTACCTCGAAAACAGCCGGTGCAAAAATACGTCCACGGCAAACGTCAAAAGAGCGGCAACGAAATTCGAGAGAAGAACGGCGGCAATCACCACCACAGGTAACGTCCAGGTATATCCCCAGAACCAGAGAAGCACACCGTAAAACGCGGTAAAAATCAACCATCCGGTGACGTCCAGCAGGGTCCGTTCGATGACTTTCGCCGCGTACACCAGAGCGGGAGATACGGGCATGGTCAGCATCCACTCCAGGTCCAGATCCAGTTTCACCGTGCGCGTTCGCCGGAGCCCGAGATCCAGGCTGATCTTCACCAGAAACGCAATCAGCAATAACAGGGCGGCACGCTGAAGGTATGATCGCGTAAAGACGAACTCTTCCTGGGGCCAGATCATTGAGACGATCGTTGAAATGGATCGGCGGTTCTCAGCCGAATCCACCGCTTGATTCCATGTGTCGAGCCATTGTCGCTCCGACTCGTCCAGTTCGTCCCCGTTCGTATCCTCCGCGCCCCCCTCTTCGGAGCGGACCTGCTGTTCGGACGGGGACACCGGTTGAGCGTCCGGCCGGACCCCAACCTGCAACCGGACGAGAAGTACGTACACCAGCAAAAAGACCGGTATAAGAAAAAGAAACAGCACAAGAAATGAAAGAATGCGACCACCCCCTGACGACCGACCGGTCCCGGTTCGCCGCCCGTCCTCCGGACCCGAACCGGAGAACGGAATCATCCGCTGATACCGGTTCATCAACTGACGGGCTTTCAGTTGGAGTATACGCCGGAAGGTGTTAAACGTTTCTCGCATGAACTCCCCGGCGGACCCGGATCGGTTACGCGTCCGCCTCTTCGCTTGTCAACTGAATGAACACTTCCTGAAGGGTTCCCCCCGGTTTCAAAAGCTGCCGGACCTCCTCACTGGAACCTTCCTCCAGAAGACGTCCTTCGTGGATAATGGCCACTCGTGAACACAGGCTCTCGGCCCGCTCGAGAATGTGAGTGCTCAAGAACATCGTTTTTCCCCGATCGGACCGATCCCGGATCCAGTTCTGAATGTCGCGTGACGCATTCGGATCCAGTCCACGCATCGGTTCGTCCAGAATATACACCGAAGGCCTGTGAATTCGTGCACAGGCGAGGGCGAGTTTCTTTTTCATCCCGGACGAATAATTAACGGCGAATTCGTGCTGTGCCTCCTTCAGGTCCAGCTCGTCAAATAGACGGGCCGTCCGGTTCTCAAGCGTTTGATCGTCCAGCCCGTGCATCGTCCCCACGAACTCCAGAATATCCCGTCCCGTCAGGTAATCATGAAACGAGGGATGATCCGGCAAATACCCTACCTGCCGTTTGACCTCCACCCGATCCTCCTCACAGTCGAAGCCGTTAATCGAACAGGACCCGCTCGTGGGCTTGAGCATGCCCATGAGAAGCTGGATGGTCGTGGTCTTTCCCGCACCGTTCGGGCCCAGGAATCCGAAGATTTCACCCTCTTCGACCTGGAGTGACAGACGATCAACCGCGCGGAATTCTCCGTAATTCTTGGTCAGTTCCTGAAGTTCAATTGCGGACACGGTCCGTGGCTGTGATTCGACGAGATCCGGTGTGTCTCCTTCAATTTTATCCCGTATCGGGACCAATTTCACGAATAAACGAGGCTGGGTCGGGTTTCCGATCTGGAGGCTGCTAAAAAATCACTGCTTCGTCCGTACGATCACAATCGGTGCGGCAGTGCGGCGTGATTTAGCAGGCAATGCCGTCAGTGCATTGCTGAAAACATCAGGTCGTGCTGACGGGCCGATCGTGACGTATTTCCCTGAGACGAATGAATTGAAGGAAAAATGCTTTGAGGCCTCGTCAATGGCACCGCGTATCAAGTTGTAGAACCCTTTCAGAGTTCATTTTTTGGTTTCATTTCATTCCCGGGGGGCGCCTCGCTATCGCTCGGCTTCCCCCGGGCTGACCTGTAGA
>CAZSFH010000262.1:0-3652 GCA_964606115.1 uncultured Planctomycetia bacterium
GTTGCATCCTGCTTTCATCGTCCTCCGGCTTCGCCTACGGACGGGTTTAGGACAAGAAGTGACGCCGCAGACGGCCCGGAAAAACCATCATCCCGAGCGGGATTTCATCATGCCGAGCAGCAAAAAATGACCTTCGATTATATTTCCCGGTTCCGGAGTGGCCGGTAAGGTTTCTTTTCCCAGCAAAACGTCCAGGTCCATTCCATACGTATCGATCTTGAGGTGCAGGAACGGGCGGGTGGTGGAGGGATTCGTCTTTAGCTCAGAGGACTCAACCCGTCCGGTGATGTAGGCATATGGTTCGACCGACGCGTCGTCTCTTCGAAGACCGGTGTCCAGATCGAGCAGACCACTCGGAATAACGCTGCGGGGGGAAATGTTCATTCCACCCGCCCAGTCTCGCTGCTGTTCCTCGAAATCCTTACGATCGGCATATAGTTTTGGCCGCCGTGACGAGGCGAACATCTGGAATTCATGACAATCGACGGATTCAAGTTCCTCCCGATAGAGTGGGGCGTCCATACAGAGGAATAAAAATTCGTAGGCTTTTTGTTCGGTCCGATCAGGGGACGGGAGACCATCTCGGGACGTCGGACCGTCCGTTCGATTTTGAGCCGGATCTTCCTCGGGTTCGTCGTGAAGGAGGCTGCCGGTGAGGCGGATCTGGCCCCGGTTTGTTTCGGGAGGGGGAAGGATACGTTCTATCTGAACCGGAACACGCTCAGCCGGATAATAAAAGGGGATCAGGGATTCGACTTCGTTTCCCGGATTCACGTACATCCAGAGATGTATACCGTCACCGGGACTCCACCGGACAAGTCGTAGTTCGGAATCCGGCACCTGCAGAGCCGTCCCTCGCTGTATAATCCGGCGGCAAAACTCCGCAAGCTCTTCCTCCTCTTCCAGGGGTTCGAAACCGACCGCCGCCAGGTAATCGGGAAACATGAGGACTGTCCGAATCGATGCAACGGATTCGCATGACATCGCGAAAGATACGTGACCTATTATAGGGATTCAGCCAGGAATTTGCCATTCCGGCTTCTAATTTCGCTCATATCAGGTATGAATGACGATCCTGATAAGTCCTTGAAACTCAGGACATGCCGGAAATATAATTCCTGCAGCGTTCACCGCAATTTCATTTCTTGTTGTTGTAAAAGGGTTATGAGCAAGAGGGTTGAAATCTCTCGTCTGGAGTCACTTGAGGATCTGGAAGCCTGTTCGGATCTTCAGCAGGGGATCTGGGGGTTTGAGGACCGGGAGATCGTTCCGGTAAATGAGCTCCTGGCGATATCCAAGTCGGGAGGAATTGTGCTCGGGGCGTGGAACACGAAAAAAGAAGAACTCGTGGGGTTTGTGTTTGGAATGCTCGGGCGGCAGGATGGGGATCTGATCCATGTTTCACGGATGATGGGGGTTATCCCGGACTTCCGGGAATCCGACGTGGCGTATCGTTTGAAGTACGAGCAGCGCCGGGAGGTTCTGGAGCAGGATCTGGATCTGATTACCTGGACGTTTGATCCGCTTCTCAGTGTCAACGCCTATTTTAATATTGAGAAACTGGGCGCAGAAGTGGTTTCATACCAGGAAGCGGTGTACGGAGAAAGCACGAGCTGGATGAATCAGGGATGGGATCCGGATCGGTTTGTGCTTCATTGGAATATTGCGTCAGATCAAGTCGTCGAGCGCGTGGAAAATGAAAATCGACCCGATCACGACATTCAGGAGTACCTTGACAACGACGAGTATACCCGGGTGAATGAGGTGGAATACGACTATAACAATATTCCCCAACCCTCCTCGGCCAACCTGGATTATCGTCGAAGCAATCTTCTTGTGGAAATTCCACGTAACATTGCGTTTATCAAATCACAGGACCTCGATCTCGCCCGCGAATGGCGGGAGCATACCCGGGCTATTTTCAAGGATTACCTGCGGCGT
This sequence comes from uncultured Planctomycetia bacterium, assembly GCA_964606115.1. Classification (GTDB taxonomy): domain Bacteria; phylum Planctomycetota; class MHYJ01; order CAYXQY01; family CAYXQY01; genus CAYXQY01. The sequence goes on from CAZSFH010000262.1 coordinate 1,942, forward strand.
GATTACCGGGTTGAAGCGTTTATTACCGGGAAAGTGGATGAACCCCGGTTTTATCGATCCTTTTATCTTTTAACGAGGTAGGCTCGCGGCTGGACCCTTTGGCCCGACGGGGAGGGATATAGCGAACTTCCCGCTAACGGAGGGTTAATCCTGATCGTTTTCGCTGTCCGACTGTTCTTCGTTATTAGGTTCCTTTTCGTCTTTTGATTCGGGTCCGGTCAGGATCGGTTTTTCCCCTTTCATTTTCCGTTTCATCTTTTCAAATCGCTTCATGTCCCGGATCGGGTCCAGGTCGCCATCGATTTCCACCCAGCCCACGTCTCTGTATCCATTTTTTATGGCGTTTTCAAGTGCCTTCAAGGCCTTCTTTTTGTTTCCCGTTTGTGCGTAGGAACAGGCGAGGTTATACCACCAGAGTTGCTGGTTCCTACCTCGCAACATGTTGGCTGGGTCCAGTTCATTCAGGAGATGCTTGTAAACCTTGATCGCGGTTTTATTCTTACCCATGCGGGCAAGTATCATGGCATAATCGTTACCAATACGGGTCAAAAACCCACTCTGCTTGTTTCTCTTGGCCGATGTATAAAGTTTTTTAAGACGTTTTTTGAGTTTTCTGAGGGGTTTTTTATGACCGAGCTTAAACAGCGCGACGGACGCAGCTTCTTTTAACCCCTTCGCGGTCGGTCGGTCGCCAACAAGCTTTTTCAGAAACGGGATATCGTCTTCTGACCCAACGACACCGATTGCGTCAACGGCCATTCGGTTGATCGGATTTGTCGAGAAACTGTAAATCTTTTGAATTTTCCGGACGCGAGGGGGAAGCGATTGGGTGAATTCATATTCACCAAGTGCTATTTTTTTTAGGATCGGAACCGCCTCCCCGCCGAGCTCCTTAATTTCCTTAAACTGTCCTTCATAAAACCCGTGTCCGTTTTCATCGCTGATCTCGTTAATCAGTGTGTTTTCGATCCGGAGTCGAACAAGACGCTTTTTCAGCTCCTTGATGTTCTTCTCGAGGGACGGCTTCTTGCGGGTATACTCCATTAGTGCGTCGAGGGCTTTGAGGCCAAAGGACTCTATTGCTTTTCGGCTGGCGACCCGGAGGTCCACGTTTTCGCTCGTATACTGCTTGATCAGGACGGGGAGTGACCGTTTATCCTGAATCTTTCCGAGTGCGATAATTGCGTTTTTTCGGGTTCGAAACGGTCCCGATTTCGCGGATTCAATTAATTCTGGAACGGCTTTCTTGCCGAGTTTGACAAGTTGCTTCCGTGCCTTAAGCCGGGTACTCAGATATTTGGCATTTAATTTCTTAATGAGCTCGGATATATTCTGGTCCTGTTTTCCGGAGTTGGTGGCGTTTTTCTGTTCCGATGAATCGGTTGAAGAATCCGGATCAGCGGAGACCCCGGGGAGGAGAGAGGCTGCCACGATAAACAAAATCCCGGAGAGCATTGCGGACCAGCCCTTCATCAGTTTTGTGTAGGAATCGATGGCAGTGAACAAATGAAGTACATTGTAGGTCAGGCTCGGAAATGAATCAATAAAGAACCCGGTAAACGACGTCGAAGCATCGTTTATCGGGTTTGGTGAAGGAAGGGGAGGACAGCAAATTTTTCAAAGAGGAGACGACGAATTGTGGCTCAGCCGTATGGCGGCTAGGAGACTGCTGAAAAACCCCCGCTTCGTCAGTACGATCACAATCGGTGCG
>CAZSFH010000263.1:0-3617 GCA_964606115.1 uncultured Planctomycetia bacterium
GTGCAAAATATTTTTCTCCGTCTTTGGGCTGCCGGATCTGACCCGTAATCGTATCGCCGGTCCGCATGTTGAATCGGCGAATCTGGGACGGGGAGATGTAGATGTCATCGGGGGACGGCAGATAATTGTAATCGGGGGAACGAAGAAACCCGTATCCTTCCGGGAGGGTTTCCAGTACCCCTTCGCCGTACATTAAACCGCTATCTTTGACCTGCTTTTTGAGGATGTTAAAGACCAGTTCCTGTTTCTTCTGACCGCTGTAGTCCTCGACCCCGAGATCCTTGGCGAGTTCGATCAACTCGGAGACGGTCATTTTCTGAAGTTTCGTCAGGTGCAGTTCTTCGTCTTTGATTTCTTCGTATTGTTTATCCTGATTTTGACCTTTCTGTTTTTCCTTCGTTTGATCGGACATGGTATGGTTATAAGGAATGAAATGATGAAAGAACGGGCTTCGGCGTTGAGAACCGGCTCAAGATCTATATGACAAAAAGACCCTCATCTGAAAAGTGAGGTTCTCACGACGTCCAGCGTGAGCGAACTCCAGATGGGCTAAGAACGACAACCTGATTGTAAGCGGGAAGAAGAATTCGCTGATCTTGCGATGATTTTCGGCGTATCGAACCAAATATCGTCGAAGCCGGGAAAGGACCCATCGAACCGTCCTGTGGCTGTGTCCGGGACTAAGGCGAAACCAGCTCGTTTGTCAATGCTGCTCGCCGGACGAAGAGGGATTGTTCAGTTCTGAAAGAATGCTTCGGGCCCGCTGTCGAGTGATTTCTTCTGGTTGATTGGTTTTTATTGTATAATCGGCCTTCTTCCGTTTCAAATCCAGATCGGCCTGAAACTCCTCTCGCCGCTTGAGATCATTCCGACTCCACCCCCGTTCCTCCTTCACGCGTCGAGCCCGTACCTCTTCCGGTGCATCGAGGAAGACGACAACGTCACATCGTTCGTCCAGATCGGTCTCCACGAGAAGCGGCACGTCGAGGACGAGAAACTTGTTTTCGTCGTCGTTCCGAAACGATTGAATGGTTTCCTGGATCTCATCGAGTACATACGGATGAATGAGTCCATTGAGGGTTTTCATTTTTGATTGATCCTCAAACACCACGTCGGCCAGCATCGAGCGGTTGACGGTTCCATCCGTAACAAACTCCGGACCAAACTCCGTGCGGATTTGTTCCTTTACCTCGTTCCGTTTCATGGCGTCCCGAGCCAGTTCATCGGCGTCCACCCGAATCGCGCCCGCTTTTTCCATCTCGCGCGCGACCGCTGTTTTACCACTAGCAACCCCACCCACCAGCCCGATGATCCATTTTTCTTTTTCGTTCTTCGATTCGATCATTTGTTTCGGAGATCCAGGATGAGGAATATCTTTTTACTCAGACCTTCTCTGAAAAGGTTGCGGACCTTTTCGGACCGGGTCTTATTAGATGAGGTGTTCATTCGTGTTCATATACCAGGTCAATTACCAGGGACCTTTTCGCTTCCTCCGGCGGTTCCCCCACGGCGACTGGCGCGAAGGGCCGTCGTCGGGTTTCCATGTACGTTGCGGATCCGGCGGATTCATACCGCCATCCACCCATCCGCTCAGCCATGCCGCGAGGGCGATCAAAAATCCGGCTGCGAATCCTCCGATGTGGGCCCAGTAAGCCACACCGCCGCCACCGGGTGACTGCTGGGCACCGGAAAGAAGCTGGAAGAGAATCCAGAGCCCCAGCCACCAGACGGCGTCAATTCGAAACGTGTGGACAAACGGAAACCAGACCATAAGAATTTTGATTTGACTTTTAGGAAACAGGAGGAGATAGGCTCCCATGGCGCCTGCAATCGCCCCGGATGCTCCGATCATCGGGCGGCACATACCAGGACCGGCCATGAGGATCTGAGCGAAAGCCGCGGCCAGTCCGCACACGAGGTAAATCACGAGAAAAGGAACGTGCCCAAATCGATCCTCCAGGTTGTCACCGGTGATCCAGAGAAACAGCATATTTCCGATCAGGTGCATCCAGCCGCCGTGCAAAAACATCGAGTACAGAAACGTCATCGGTTCAGCGTTCGCCGGTACCAGGCCGTACTTAAATAGAAAAAACAACTCATATCGATGCCGTACCGGAAGATTGCTGAACCCCGGAATTTCCGGAAGGCATCCGGTGTAACTCTCCTTCAGCACGCTGAGCGTTTCCTGGGAGGCGGAGGGGAACAGGACCAGAGCCAGGAAAACGTGCACAGCGATGTTCACACCGAGGATACACCAGGTGACAAACGGCGTCCGCTCGGTGGGGTTGATGTCGTCGTAAGGAAGAAACATTGCTATTCGTCGAGGTCCTGACGAAGATAAGCTTCAATGAAGGGCCCGATTTCTCCGTCCAGCACCGGCTCAATATGATGCGTTTCCTCGCCGGTCCGGTGGTCTTTGATGCGTTCCTGAGGATCAAAGAAATAGGATCGAATCTGGTTGCCCCAGGCGATTTCACCCTTCTCCCCGAACATTTCTTTCAGCTCTTCCTCCTGTTCTTTCTTGCGCATCGCGTGCAGCCGGGAGCGAAGCATGTTCATGGCCATTCGCCGGTTCTGGTGCTGGGACCGTTCGTTCTGGCACTGCACCGTAATGTCTTCCGGGACGTACGTGATGCGCACTGCTGAATCGGTCATGTTCACGTGCTGTCCACCTGCGCCGGAAGCCCGGTAGGTATCGACCTGAAGGTCGTTTTCGTGAATGTCAATATCGATTTCCTCCTGCTCGGGCACGACGTCCACTGCACAGAAGGACGTATGGCGGCGCCCGGAGGAATCGTAGGGAGAAATTCGGACCAGACGGTGTACCCCCATTTCGGATTTCAGGTAACCGAAGGCGTAATCATTTTTAACATGGGCCACGACCTGTTTAATCCCCGCTTCCTCCCCCTCCCGAAGATCGACGACTTCATACTCATATCCGTTTTCTTCGAAGAACCGGGAATACATTCGCCACAGGATTTGGGCCCAATCACAGGCGTCCACCCCCCCCGCGCCGGCCTGGATGCTGAAAAAAGCCGGTTTTTGATCGTTCGGACTGTCCAGCAAAGTGCGGGTTTCGTAGGTGGACAGTTCGTCCTCGAGTTCCTCGAGTTTTTCCCCGGCCTCCTTAAGGGTGGACGGATCATCCTCCTCCCGGCCCAGTTCGAGCAGGACGGAAATTTCTTCGATTCGATCCTGGAACTCGTCATAGGTTTCCAGGATCTCCTTCAGATCGCTAAGGGTTTCCACTTTTTCCTGCGCCGCTTCCTGGTGATCCCAGAAGGTGGGATCCTCCATTTCCTTTTCGATGGACTTGTGCTGTTCTCGTTTATCGGACAGGTCAAAGAGAATCCCGGAGGACGGACAGGCGATGTTCGATGTCTTCCTGAAGGTCCATCAGGTCGGAAACGGAACGGCTCATGGTTGGTATGTACCTCGTTGCACAATGCGAGAAACAGACAGGTTGGCGCGGCTCCAGGCGCTCACACCCTTCCGGTCGTTCAGGCTCGTATTCCAGAGGAAGAAGCTCCTGGGTGAAACGCGGATCCGTTCGGACGGTTTCGACGGAGAGGAAGGGATTCGAACCCTTGGAGCCCGAAATGCCGGGCTCAACGGCT
>CAZSFH010000264.1:0-3617 GCA_964606115.1 uncultured Planctomycetia bacterium
GATCTGAAAGGGGGGGTACAACCTTTTTTTTTGATCCGGTCCGGTTAGCTCCCTTCGACGATTTCCAGGCGGAACGGGATTTCGGAAAACGGCACGGTCTCCCGTAGTTGGTTTTCCAGGTACCTCCGGTAGTTTCGCGGATACCGACCCGGATCGGCCACCTCGATGCGAATCACGGGGGGATGGGTGTCGACCTGTTCGGCGCGATAGACGTCGGGACCGGGACGGGTGTCGGCATCTCCGGGCGGTTTGTGATCGTCGACGATGTTCTGTACCGCCTCGGTCAGCGTTTCACGATCGACCTGAAGTCCGCCCTGCTCGTACAGGTCGACGCCGAATAGAACGGTATCGTAAACGTTGAGGTTTTCCAGCGCCGACACGATGGACACGGGACAGTGCTCCGTGCCCGGTACCGCTTCGTACAGGTACTCACTGTAGTCCTGCGGAGTGACGTCCTCCGGGACCAGATCCCATTTGTTCAGCACGAGGAGGTAGGGCTTGTGATGCTCCATCGCCATCTCGGCGATGGTCTGGTCCACGCGGGTAATGTCCATGGTGGCGTCAATCAGGTGGAGCATCACGTCCGCGAAACGAATCGACGAGCGAACCCGTTTCTGGCTCCAGAGATCGGCTGTTGTGTTTTCGTTGCCCTCTCGTTCAACGCCCGGCGTATCGAGGAGGGACCAGGGCTGGTTCTCGACGTGAACTTCAACGCTCAGGAGATCCCGGGTGGTGCCCGGCGTTTCCGTGACAATGGCTCGTTCTCGCCGGGCGAGGGTGTTCAGAAACGTTGACTTTCCCACGTTCTGTCGGCCGGTCAGCGCCATCACGGGTTGATCCGTGGTCCGAGCGGACGAGCCGGTTTCCAGCTCCCGCTGGATCTGCTGTTTCAGCTCATCCAGTCCACGCCGGGCCAGTGCAGAGACGGCGATCGGCCGGTCGAGTCCGAGTTCGTAGAATTCGTGAATGGTATAGTCGGATTCCGCTGCGTCCTTTTTGTTCGCAGTAAAAACGAAAGGCTTGTCGCTTGTTCGAAGCCGGTCCGCGATCTCACGATCTTTCGAGGTCAGTCCATCTTCCAGGCTGACCACGAACAGGATCAGGTCCGCACGCTCGAAGGCGAGATTCATCTGAGATTGGGTTTGTTCCTCGATCCGGTTGGTCGTGTCATCCGTCACGCCTCCCGTATCCATGAGCATGACCGTTTCATCGGGGAGCTCGAGAGGGGAACGGACCCGGTCCCGCGTGGTTTTCGGGGACGAATCCTCGATCGCAAGCCGTCGGCCGATCAGCCGGTTGAACAGGGTCGATTTCCCGACGTTCGGACGTCCGATGATCGCGACGATTGGCAATGATTGTCGGGCCACGCGAAGGGCGTTCCCGGAGGAGGTCGGTGCGTCTTCCATGATGGTCGAAGAAATGATGGATTCACTGGAGAGAGACGTGAGAGCCACTCCCACGAACGGTATCGGATACATTACATAAGATCTATTTTAACGGAAACAGACCCGTTTTTCACAAATGTCCCCGGTTTTCCCGGGAACGAAAGATTAAGGTCGTAACGTCCCGGTGCTGTCGATTACCAGCTCGTTTCGTGGAACGGGTAAGCGGATCGCGGTTCGCTCAGCTGCACGATCTTCCCCCCGCTGTGCCACGGTCGCGTTCGGGTCGGATTGGTTCCACAGAAAAACACGGTCAAATCCGGAACCCGCTTCGCCGAAGCGATGTGACTCAGCGCGGTGTCGTTGGAGAGAAAGACGTGGCAGGTGTCAATCAGGGCGGCCGTTTCGTTCAGCGAGCCGTTCACGATCACGGTTTTCAGGTTAAGTTCCGATGAAATTCGTTCGCTAAACCGGGTTTTGACGTTTTCTTCCTCCGGACCGCCGAACACGAGCACGGCGGACGTTTCCGTTTGATGTTCGCGGAGCTCCTCCAGAAACGGTTCTTCCCCCGCGCGCTTCCACGCCAGCGGACCCGCACCCGGATGGATGCCGATCCGGTGAACATCCCGAAGCTGATGGTTCTCGAGGAACTGATCCGCGAAGGACCGGTGAGAGGAATCAAGGTAAAAAAAGAGCTCCGGATGGTCCGGAGGATCGAGGTCCAGCGGTTCCAGCAGCTTGAGGTTCTGCTCGACGTCGTGCAGGGTGTCGTCCGCCGGGACGGTTTCCGTCTGAAGGAACCGGAGCGTCGACCAATCGCCCACCGGGTAGCGGTGTGTGATCCGCCGATCCGCTCCCACGAGCCAGCTCCAGAGGTTATACTGCCATCGATTCGACGGAAAAGCGGTTATCGATACGTCGTAATCAAACGTCCGGAGCTGATACGCCGTGGACGGTCCTTGATGAATGTGAAAATCATCCACGAGGTCACTTCCGGTGAACGGGGCTCCGAACGATTCCCGGTACAGGTACGCATCGATACGCGCCTCCGGCCGGCCGTTGCGCAGCGCACGCAGGGTGGGGCCGAACAGGATGGAGTTGCCGATACCACTCGCCAGAATGACCAGGATGTCCACAAAACCGTTCCGGAACGGAAAAACTGAATCGTCGAGCATTGAAAGAGTGGCATTGTAAGCCACCCGAAAAGAGCTCGCAAGTACGAAGACGGGAATCGTGATGAGGTAGGCCACCCTCCCTTTCCGTCCTGAAACGGGACCGACGAAATTGAAAATCAGAACGGGTTCGCCTCTAATTGTATTATCGGTATCTTCGAATCGATCGAACATCTTTTTGTCGCAGAAGATTTCCCGGAGAGGTGTTGAGATGACGGAACGACCGGCTTTCGAGGACGTTCCTCGAATCGGATTTGGTACGTGGCAGCTGGAGGGCGACGCGTGTTATGAAGGGGTTCGGACCGCAATCGAGACCGGCTACCGACATATTGATACGGCTCGCATGTACGGCAATGAGGAGCAGGTGGGACAAGCCATTGCCGACGCGCCGATTGGACGGGAGGATCTGTTTATCGCCACCAAACTGTGGTATGACGATCTGTCCCCCTCCGGCGTGGAGGAAAACACGAAGGATAGTCTGAAGAAGCTGGGACTGGATACGATCGATCTGCTTTACATTCACTGGCCGACGGGAGACTACAGTGCATCGTCCACCCTTCCGGCTCTTGAGAAACTGAAGGAAGACGGTTTGATTCGGGAGGTTGGACTCAGTAATTTCACTCCTCCGCTGTTCAGTGAAGCGCTGAGGATTCTGGATGATTCACCCCTCGCGCTTCAGGTCGAAATGCACCCGCATCTCCAGCAGCGGGAGCTTCATGAGCTGGCCCTGGAAAACGACCTGTATTTCGTTGCTTATTCGCCGCTGAAGCGAACCGAGATCTTTGAGGACGAGGTCATCAAGGAGATTGCGGAGGAGGTGGGAGCAGTGCCCGCCCAGGTGTGTCTGGCCTGGCATCTCAGCCGGGATCGTGTGATTCCGATTCCCAAGTCGTCCACCACGCAGCATATCCAGCAGAATTTCGCCGCTCTTGACCTGGAGCTGAGCGAGGTTCAGATCGAGCGCATCAACGAGCTGGACGCCGGTGATCGTGCCATCGATCCCACGTTTGCTCCCTGGTGATTCATCATTCCGCCGGACGTCGTTTCCGGACCCCTGCGGCTT
>CAZSFH010000265.1:0-3551 GCA_964606115.1 uncultured Planctomycetia bacterium
GACGTGGCCCTCGTTCACTACCAGTTCGAAGCGATCGATCCGTTTCGAGACGGCGTTTCATGAATGAGTGGCTGCCGGAAGTAAAAGTTGGTGTCAAAGTAACGGACGAGACCATTGATATCCGTGCCGTCCATTTTCCGCACCATGTGCGAAAAGGGGCAGTACCAGCGGATCTGACCGTCGGTCACCTGGTCCACCCCGGCCTCCTCCTGTTCATGGATCACGTCACGAATGACCTCGTGCTGAATCTCTTTCAGGCGATCCTCGGTGATTTCATCTTTCTCGTATTGGGAGATGGCGCGGCGGAGCTTCTGTTCTTCCTTGCGGTCGCCCACGCGCGGATAACTGCCAATGCTTGCTGTTTTGAGTTGTACCATCGTCGTTCATGTGCCGAAGAGAATGAAAAAAGAAAATGCGGCTCGCGGCAAACTTGTTTACGTGCGTTCAGTGCCCGTCCTCCGGGCACGAGCCGCGGCGTCTGGCGCTGGAAATGAGTTTAACCAATGAACGAAATGACCAAACATTTAATATGATCTGCCGGAGGGATTCAACCAGCTTTCAGAGATTAGGGAATTTCCTGAACTGAGCGACGTTTTTCAGTAGTCTCACAGGCCGGATCTGGAAACTTATTTCGTTCCGTGTTCGCCGGCCGGGTGATTGAAGGCGGGACGAGGGACGTGAAGCCTTCGACCCAGTTTTCACCGCTCAATTTAGGATTTGAGTTTCCCGGGTCGCTTTTTGAAAAAAGGACGCTCCGCGGCGGTGCGACGATTGCCGGGTTCAATTCAGATGGTCCCCATGGACTGGCACCGTTCATATACCTTCCCGATGAGCCGGACGGCTTCGTCCAGCTCCTCCGGTTCATTCAGGGCTCCGATCGAAAATCGCACGGCGGCTCGCGCACGATCCGTGGACTGGCTCATGGCCCGAATGACGTGAGATTCCTCCACGGAATCGGATTCACAGGCCGCGCCGGTGGACGCTCGAACGCCTTCCCGGTCCAGCATCAGCACCATGGTTTCACCCTCCACACCGGGAAAGGAGACGTTCGAGATTCCGGGGACGCTGTCTTCGTCCGGCGTGTTGAATTCAATGTCGTTCACGGTTTCCTGGAGGTTTGAACGGAACTGTTCGGTCATCGCACGGAGGCGTTCGACTCGTTTATGGCCCTCGTCCCGGAGACGCTTGACCGCGGCGCCGAATCCGGCGATGCCCGGCACGTTCTCCGTCCCGGCCCGCCGGCCACTTTCGTGGTCGCCACCAACCTGGACCGGGTCGAGCGGAAGGCCCTGCCGGACAAACAGCGCACCAACCCCTTTCGGTCCGTGAAGTTTGTGACCGGATACGGTCAGGGCGTCCACGCCCAGAATGGGAATCGACAGTTCCTCGAACTTGCCCGGCGCCTGAACGGCATCCGTGTGCAGTGGTATTCCTTTTTCCTGGGTGATCCGTGCGATGTCGCGAATCGGCTGCCGGCTCCCCACTTCATTATTGACCAGCATAACGGAAACGAGAACGGTATCGGGTTGCAGGGCGTCCTTGAGTCGTTCGACTCGGACGATCCCCCGGTCGTCGACGGGGATTTTCGTGACGTCGAACCCCTCCCCCTCCAGCATCTCACAAGCGTTCAACACCGCTTTGTGTTCAATGGCGGAGGTGATTACGTGTTGTCCTTTCCCGCGGTCTTTCATGGCGCGAGCGATCCCTTTGACGGCGAGGTTATCTGCCTCGGTACCGCCCGAGGTAAAGATGAGTTCCCGCGTCTCGCAATCCAGTAGTTCAGCCAGGCTCGCCCGAACATTCTCGATCTCCTCCCGCACCTCCCGGGCCGGTTCGTGAAGACTGGACGGGTTGGCGTAGTGTTCCTCAAGGTACGGAATCATGGCCTCCCGGACCGCCGGAAATAGCGGGGTGGTCGCCGCGTTGTCGAGGTAAATATCGGTCATGATTTGGACGGAACCGAGGGAGAAGCAACGGAAACGTCTGTCGAGAACGGTGATTCATTCATTTTCCCCGGGAGCACCGCCGTTTTCAATGGTGTTTTATCGCCCATTTTCATGCGGTATACTGTGAGCCCAGGGAAAGATGTTTTTACGTTTGATGGATGTTTTCGGACGATTCATTATGACAGCCGATCGCCAGGAACACGGAGCGAACCGGGAGGGGACGTTATCAAGAGAAATTGAGCCGGCGGGCGAGCTGGACGCGGAGGTGGACGCTCCTCCCTCGAAAGCGTTTACCCTCAGAGGCCTGTTTCTTGCGACCCTTGCGGAAGGGCAGAGTCGATTGAAAAAGGCTCTTAACGCCGAGGATCAACAGCACGCTGCGGAGGCCCTGTCCATGTTCGGTGCGCGGATCTCGTACGAGGAGGGAGATTACATCGTGGAGGGAACGGGGGGAGACCTGTCGAAACCGGAAGGCACGGTTTACACCGGTCAGTCCGGGGTCACGACCCGATTTATCATACCGCTTGCCGCGCTTGCTCCTGGCACCACCACCATTGACGGGGACGAGCAGATGCGAGGCCGACCGGTGGGAGATCTCGTCACCGCGCTTCAGGACGCCGGGGTTTCCATCGATTCACGTGACGGATTCCTGCCGGTACGTGTGGAAGGAGGGACCTGGACGTCGGATCGCGTTCGTGTTCCGGTGGAGGAAAGTTCCCAGTACTTGAGCGGTGTACTGATTTCGGCCCCCTATGTCCCCGGGGAGGTGATTCTCGAGATGGAGGGAACAATGAGCTCCAGACCGTACGTGGATATCACGCTGGAGATGATGGAAGAGTTTGGATCCCGGATTGAACGGAGGGAGGAAAACCGGTTTTGCGTGGGAGATCGTCATCAATATGCAGGGCGGGAGTTTCAGATTGAAGGCGATTACACGTCCGACTCCTATTTTCTCGCTGCTCCTGCGGTGACGGGCGGACGGATTCGGGTCCGTAACCTGAATCCGGATTCCCTTCAGGGCGACCAGTATTTCCTCGATCTTTTATCGCAGATGGGTTGCGAAGTGCGCTGGGTGAAGGACACGACGGTGGAGGTGCGGGGAGGAGACCTTCAGGGTATTACGATGAATATGCGAGACTATCCGGATCTGGTACCGACCCTCGCCGTGATGGCCGCATTTGCCGAAGGGAAGACCCGGATCACCAACGTGGCACACCTCGCGCACAAGGAGAGTGACCGTCTGCAATCCACGGCGCAGAACCTTCGTGCGGCGGGCATTGACGTCGAGGTTCGAGAATCGTCGATGATTATTCAGGGTGGACGTCCCGAACCCGCGGAGATCGATCCGATGGGGGACCACCGGATCGCCATGTCCTTCACCCTCCTGGGCCTGGGGGTTCCGGGCATCATCATCAACGACCCGCACGTCGTTAACAAAAGCTTTCCCGGCTTCTTCGACACCCTTCAACATCTCTATGAGTAACCGAAGCAAACAGACGTCCGTTTTGGTGCGCGATGTTATTCTTCAAATAATGAGACCGGGTCTAACAAGACCCGGTCTGAAAAGGTGTCGTACACCTCAGCGGGCCGTATTTTCGGTCAGAA
>CAZSFH010000266.1:0-3537 GCA_964606115.1 uncultured Planctomycetia bacterium
CGGTGCCAAAAAACAGGACATTGCCCTCTGTGTCATGTATCCTCATGGCCTCGTCAGATATGGAGTTTCCAGCAGTTTCCTCGGAGTTGTCCGTTCCAGAGTCTTCATCCGGTAACAAATCATGGAATCGTATGATGTGGTGATTGTCGGAGGAGGACCGGCCGGGAGCTCACTTGGGACGTTCCTCGCCCGGGCCGGAATCCAAACCGCTCTCTTTGAAAAAGCGTCGTTCCCGAGATCAAAGCTGTGCGGAGAGTTTATCGCTCCGGAGGGGGTCCGCCTTCTCGAAGAGCTGGAGGTGCTTGAACGTCTAAAACAGCAGGGAGCACGGCCGGTCTATGAGTTCGGGGTGGTGGATCGGGAGGGGCTCGGTCTGAAAGGATCCCTGCCCGAACCAGGACTCGGGGTGTCTCGCCGACTCCTCGATTACAGCCTTTTGAAACGTGCGGACCGTGCCGGTGTTGATGTCCATGAGAAGACTCGGGTTAAGGAAATTGATTCGGGATATGATCCATCTCCGGAAGGACTCCATCGGGTCGTCGTCAGGTCGGGCCGTTCCGGAGAGTCGAAGAAACATACCGTAAAAACCCGGAGCATCGTCGGGGCATACGGGCGCCGGTCCCGTCTTGATCGCCGTCTGGGTCGACGGTTTATTGAGCAGGTTACGCCGTACGTCGCGTTCAAACGTCATTTCTCGATGGGTCCGAGCACACCGTTTCCCGAACGGAACACAGTGTGTCTGTACCTCGTTCCGGGCGGGTATTGCGGCATCGTGAAAATTCGTCCCCGGGCCTTTAATGCCTGCCTGCTCGTCCGGAAGAGCTCCCTGGACCGCCGGTTACCGTCGATTTCCTGGAAACAGGTACGCAAGCATCTTTTGATGGCTAATCCGGCATTGAGAAAGCTCCTGACCACAAGTAACCCCACGGAGGAGCCCGTGAAAACAGACGCGCAAATTCCGATTCGGACCAAGAGCTGTTTCGAATCACCGTTCCTTTTTGTCGGGGACGCGTGTGGCATGATTGCTCCGTTCACGGGGAACGGACAGACGATCGCGATGGCGTCCGGAAAATGTCTGGCACGGTTTCTCGACCGGACCGATCGACCTCGGTCCGAAGAGGCATACCAGCGTACGGGAGAACGATGGGAGACGCTCTGGCGAAACCGGTTTTCGACGCGCGTAAGAACGGGACGATTTCTGAATCGAATTCTCATGAACGGATCCACCGCATCGTCGGTGCTGCGATGGTGCAGAACGTTTCCGGCACCGGTCAAATTTCTGATTCAAAATTTGATCTTCTGACACCGCCTTTACCTGTACAGGACCTTTCGGTACCATATCAGCTCCCCTTTTTGTCGTTGTCAGTCCATCACCGTTGCATCTGTCTTTGACCGCGAATGGAAGAACAGAAGGGAAAACATCAAAAACTGTTTTATCTGGCCCTTTTTACCACGTTTGTGACCTTTCTCCTGATCGGACTGGGAAATGTCGTGACTCGAACCCAGTCCGGGCTGGGGTGTGGGGATCACTGGCCGACCTGCAATGGGGTGTGGATTCCTGATTTGACCAATATCCATGTGGTGATCGAATTTTTCCATCGGGTTCTGGCCGCCGTGGTCGGGTTTCTCGCGTTGTTTCTGACCGTGGCCTGCTGGCGGGTGACCCCGGGTCCGTTCACCCGTTCGATTCGCAACCTGTCGTTGCTGTCGCTCCTTGTACTTGCCGCGCAGGTGGTGATCGGGGGAATTACCGTTCGGATGAAACTGCCGCCCGCGGTGGTCATTCTTCATAACGGCGTGAGCATTGCTTTTTTCGGTACGCTCATGTTTCTCACCGTCCGAATTCTGCAGCTGAACGGCTGGGTGGGGGTACCCGGACGGGTTACCGGGGAGGAAAACACCACGTCGGCCCGATCGTCCCTTGTTCCGTTTTTGATTTTTCTAAGCGGATTGCTGTTTGCGCAAATTTTGCTCGGGGCCTATGTTCGTCAGTCCGGCAGCCGAACCGGGTGTACGGGCATGATTCCGTTCTGTCAGAACAACGCTATACTGCCGCCGGCCACCCCGGAGGCGATGATTCATTTCACCCACCGGACCCTCGGTCTCATCGTTGCTCTGGCGCTTGTGTATCTGCTGATCCGGGTGCTGGTGTCATCGTTACGCCCGCTCCTTCGGTACCTTGCAATAATCGAATGTTTTCTGGTAGGATTGCAGGTGATTTCCGGCATGATGTCGGTCTGGACGGAAGACCGATTGCTGGTAATCTGGTCGACCGTGCATCTTATGAATGCGGCATTATTGCTGGGAATCATTGTTTTTATGCTCGTTTGCATCAAACCTTTACCGTCCTCCCGCGCGGAATCCGAGGGCACCTTTGCCGTGGAACAGTAACACGATATCATTCGATGGTCGCACGTATCGCAACCCGACTGATGGATTACGGGGAACTGATGAAGCCCCGTATTACCTTTCTCGCTCTGGTGACCACCTTCTCGGGGTGCTGGTTGGCCGCCGGTGGACTTCCGGAAATGGGGGTCATATTTTTTGTTCTGATCGGGACGGCGCTGGGCGCCAGTGCTTCGAGTACCCTGAACAACTACGTGGATCGGGATCTGGACCGAATGATGTCCCGGACGGAGAACCGGTGTTTGCCGGATGGCCGCGTTCATTCCGGAACTGCACTTCTGATGGGGCTGGTCCTGGGAGCGTCGGGGGTGGCCGTCCTTGCCGTGAAGGTGAACGTTCTGTCCGCCGGTATTTTATTGTTTACGATTCTTTTCTACATTCTGGTTTACACCCGCTGGCTCAAGCGAACCTCCCCGCTTTCCACTGAAATTGGCGGCATCGCGGGATCCATGCCGCCGGTTCTGGGGTGGGCGGCCGTCGAAGGATCCATCGGATGGGAAGCGGCGGCCCTGTTTGCCATCATGTTTGTCTGGCAGCCCCCTCATTTCTGGGCCCTTGCGATCTATTACCTGAATGATTACAGAAACGCAGGTCTACCACGGTTGCCCGTCGTTCACGGGACGGATCGAACGAAAATCCGGATCGGTCTTTACACCGCACTGCTCCTTCCGGTGAGCCTGGCTCCCTATTTCCTCAACATGGTCAATGAAACGTATCTGATCGGCGCTTCTCTACTCGGCTTAGCTTACGGGTTGTTGACCGTGCTGTTTATTCGGCAGCCGATCAGTAAATCATCCACGCTCCGGCTGTTTACCAGTTCGAACCTGTATTTGCTCGTGCTGTTTCTCCTGATGCTTGTTAGCACCACGACCTGACGAACGAACCAGATGGAAACGGATATATCACGGGAAACAATTCGAAACGCCGAAAAGCGTCATCCCCACCTCGACCTGATCGGGGAGACGCCGCTGATCGAACTTCAAACCCTGACCTCCGGTCCTCCCGGGAACGGTGTGAGCATTTCGGCAAAGGCGGAATGGTTTAATCTTTCCGGCTCCGTCAAAGCCCGTCCCGCGCTTTCCATGATTCTGGGAGGAGAGGAGTCGGGTGAGCTCACGGAGGACCGGGAAA
>CAZSFH010000267.1:0-3520 GCA_964606115.1 uncultured Planctomycetia bacterium
AAACCCCGTCCTCTCGCGTATTTTTAACGCTCTTATCCCTGACAAGGTACGGGTGGTTGTAGGTGCAGCTTATGCTGTCCACCCCGTGGCCACGGACTTCCTTGACGCTCTTCTGATGCTTCCTCCCGGTCTTTAGAACCTTCCTCCACCTCCCGCGGTGGGTCAGGACCATATCACCGGCCACGACGTCCTTTATGGGTACATGGCCGCGCATGGTCAGAACCAGCTCGTTAGCCGTGAAGCAGGGCGGGGATGCCCACACGACGTCCGGTTCCCAAGGTACGTCCTCGGGTTCAAGGTACTCAATGTCCTTGACGAGGTCGATCCCCTCGAAGTCGGTGTTGTCCACGGAGAATACCTCGTGACCCCTCTGCTCGGCGACCTTCCCTACGGAACGGCTCCCGGCGAACAGCTCGAGGACCTTCAGCTTGCGTTCCGCCATAGCTACTGCCTTTCCCTTTCGCTCAGGTACACCCTGGACTTGATGTCGTCCACGCGCGACCTGAGCTTCACGAAGGAGGAAATATAATAAGCCTCTTCCCCGCTCTGGAAGCGGACCCTCACCACTCCCTTCGGGGTGTCGACGTTGTATATCTCCTCGATCTTCTCAGGGCCTATTGAGGTGAACTCGCCTTCCTTCCAGTCAGAATTCTCCGAGTCCCAATCAGCCCTCCTTAACTCTATTTGTACGGTTCCCATTTTATTGACCTTTGTTTTGAGCGTTTATCTCCTCGGTCATGTCGAAGGGGAGTCCCACCTCCTCCTTGTCCACCTTGCCGAACCTCATTTCGCAGAGGAACTTCTTGTAGAGGTCCCAAAGGCTATCGTCGCATCGGGGGTCCTTCCTACTCTCGACCGCCAAGGAAAGGGCCTCGGCCCTCTCCTCCATGGCGCTCCTGTACGGGTATCCGTTGCTGTTCTCAGGCATACATCAAACTTTTTTGACCATTCCTTTCTCCTCGAGCGTGTTCCCGTCAGCATCGAGGACCCTGAACCTTTTCTTACCCCAAGTCTGAAATTGCGCGAGCGTCTCCACCTCCGGACCGTGGGGAACCCACTCGAAGTGCTCCTTGAAGCTGAACGCGTCCGCGCCCCTTAAGTAGACCGCATCGGTGTCTGCGTAGACGATCTCGGCGCCCTCGCAGCAGTCCTCAGCGGACCTTAGAATGGCGTTCCCCACGCTCACGATCCAGTCCCTTACGGGGTAGCGGAAGTTGACCCCGTCGTCGGTGGAGAACCTGTTAATGGAGCCGAAGGTCATGTTGACCCACATTTTGAGCGAATTGCTCTCCCACTCGTCGAAGGAGTCGCGGTGCCGGAGGTACATGTCGTGGACGACAGGGAACACCTCGTAAATGGAGGTATCGTCCGTCTTCGGGTACATCCCGTGGTCGCAGAGCGCCCTGAATATATAAGGGTACAGCGAGGGGAACACCGCCCTCACGACGCCCTCCAGCGTATCCCCCCTCAGATCCTCGTTGGCGTAGCACAAGGGCGACACGTGGCCGTCTTCGCAGGGATCCACGGGCTCCCTGACCACGTCTTTGTGGTTGAAGTGGTTCTGTACATTCTTCTTGAGCTCCCTCCAGAAGGAAAGCTTCCCGTTCCCCCGGGACGGGTGAGGGGCCCTCACGTCCCTGAGGATCTCGGCGAACATGTCGACCTCCCAGCCCTTGTAAGTTTTGAACTTGGGACGCCTCTCGGAGATCCAGCTCAGCAGATCTTGCCTTTCAGTATTCATATCGATCGTTTTGACGGTTAAACAGCTATTTCAGTTCAATGCTCTCCCCCTCCCCTTCTTTTACGCCGACGAGGTGCGACCTCGTAACCCCGTGTGTTGACCTCTCCACAAGTATCACCTCGCCATCGGCGTTGACTAAGACCCTCTCTCCCTCCGAACCCGGATCCAAAGGACCTTCGTACTCCTCCTCGTGCCTCAGACACATCGATGACTTTCCGTTCCACCTCAGAGAATGCCAGCGCACTCGCCGTTAAGCATCCGATAGAAGTTCGAGAACTCCTCGAAGCTCATTTTTTTGTCCCTCATCAGATCCACCCCGCCATTCCTCGAAACGTTCTTCACTTGCATGAACCGAACGCGGTCTTCGTACTTCGTACCGGGCTTGGCAAAATTCACGAGGCAAAGATTGCCTTCCATTTTACGGCTCGCTCTGTACAAAGCTACGAATTTTTTCCAATTCTTGTCCATATACCTGTTGGGGTGTGACGTCCATGGGTTAACATCACCCCTCTCCTCACAGAGGAGGAGCTCGACAATTATGTAGCCAAACTTTGGGTGCTTGAGAAGGTGGTCGAAATCAATGGAATAGTAGGGGTCGTTTTTGAGTACCATTTTCTTAAACTGATACCCGTTGACGTCTCCATCCCCGGACATTCTCTTGCTCATTCCTATCCCGTTCGACCCAGATTTGGCCTTCGACCCCCTCCTGTTCTTTTTCTTCTTCTCGCTATGTGAAGCCATAATCCTTTCTACTTCGAGGAGTAAGTCCCGCACTCTCGGTTGATACCCCTGAACACCTTGGCCAGCTGCTCCTTGCTGATCTCCCAAGTGACCTCCTTCTTCTTGGGTATTCCGCTACTCTCCCGGTAGTCCGTCATTGCAATAATGCGGGCCTTGTCCTCGTGCTCCGTGCCCTTCCTCGCGTAGTTCACCAGCAGGAGGTGCGCTTTCATTCCGGGGTCTCCCTTGTACTTGGCGTCCTCAGGTCTCTCAAGGTCCTTCTTCATATCGAACAGGCGCATGAACTTCATTGCGTTCCCAGAAGGAGGTTTATTCTCCCCGTCCACGTCGGTGTTATTATTGGTCCAGTAATTGTTGGGGTGGGACTTATGCGGGTTCACACTCTGTCTTTCGTGGCAGAGCAAAAACTCAAAGAGGAAGTAACCTTGCTCCGGGTGCTTGAACACGAAGTCAACGTCAAGTCCGTTCAAACAACGCTTCTTGCTGTTCTTTCGGGTCTTGTCCCCGGCCAAAAAATTCTTCAGCTCGACCTCCGCGTCCTCCTCCTCGAACTCTATTTCCATTTCGGCCTCGTCCTTGGTGGGGAGAATGTCCTCCATGTACTCCACAAGGCACTGATCGCCCTTCTTCAGGTCCTTCTCTTTTTTGACTTCTTCGGTCTTCTCAGACATTGCTCGCCTTTTTCGGTTCGACATTCCTGTAAAAGCGGTCCGACGGGTTCCAGCAGGCCAAGTAGGTCGTAAAGTGGTCCCTTACCTCGCGCTGCTTCGGACCGTCGAACGAGGGGATCTTCGTATAACTGTCGTCCCCTATTGGGTACAGCATGGAACTGAGTCCCACCTCCGAGAGCGCGTCCCTAAGCTCGGGGACCGTCCATACCCTGAAGTCGTAGACGAAGGCATTGTTTATAGTTTTGACCTCTCCCTCTTCGGTCTCCCTCTCGAAGTGGATCCGGTTCACCTGCCTGTGGGTGTAGCTGTCGAAGGAGTCCTGCTCCCAAATGAGGTTGAAATCGTCGAAGTAGACCTTGTCCTTCCC
>CAZSFH010000268.1:0-3500 GCA_964606115.1 uncultured Planctomycetia bacterium
TTGAGGAGTCCTACTAAATAACAATACAGAAATTTTGTAAAAAGGTAAAATGAATAGATAAAAAAAATCAATGCATGTGCAATAAGAAAAAGTATAAATAGAAACAATTTATAAAATAATTGTTCTCATTAATACCTTTTTACACTTTAATTTTTTTTTTTGTTGCAAATAAACTTATTTATTTGTTATACAACACAATATAGTTGTGTTTGACTTATTGTACGCATTAATTTGCTAGATGTGTTTATACTTGATTATAAACTGAATTTTTATTTTTTATAATTTAATAATCTTTTTCCTGTTAATTTATAATTTTCTACTATCTTCAGCATATTTTTAACTGAATTTTTATCTCTATTATGGATTACATTGCATCCTGCTGACGATTGGCATCGGAGTAACCCATAAGATTCTTTTATTTTGCCTTCTGTTTTCGGCCTTTTTGATTTTACTTCTTTAAATCTACTTAGTTCTTTTTCACATCCATTACATAACTTTGATGTTCTGAATTCATCTATTAAATAAGTTTCATATTTATTTTTTACGAATATATCTACTATTCTTTTTGATATTGTTGATTCTAGTCCTTTTATTATTACATCTTTTGTACCATTATCACCTATTACTATTATTGTATCTTTATTTGAACCTATTTTTTCTTTAAAATTTTTTATTAATTTTGATTCACTTCTTTGAGTATTTATATATCTATTTATATTTAATTTTCTATAGATACTTGATCTATAATGTTCTTCTAACATTTTATCTAATTTTTCCATGTTATCTATATATTCTCTTAATCCTTTACTCGTGTTTATATTTTTCTTATATTCTGTTTTTTTAGATGTTAATTTACTTACACTTTTATCATTTATTTTTTTTTTATTTTCTATTTCTCTACATATTTTTGAATACTTTTTTGTTTTCATTTCTTTTTTTCTTTGATTATTTGTATAACGAAATGATTTAAATTCATTGTTATTATATATTCCACTATAAATTAAATCACCTTTATTTGGGTCTATGCATGCTATTTTTTTATCATTTAATGCAAATCTATTTTCTTTTAATATATCATCTATATAAGATGAATTTTTGTAAGATTTTGTTTTTTTATTTTTTTCTTTGTCATCTTTATTTGATTTTCCTTTAGTAAATCTAGATTTTTTTTCATTATTACATAATCTATATTGTAATGAACAAGAATAACCATCAGTTTTTATTAAATAGTCAAAAGTATAATTTTTATTTATTTTTATATTTGTTTTAAACATTAAATTCCATAATGTATCTTGACATTCTGTAAATTTTCGTCTTAATTTTTCTATATTATTTATTTTCTCTGGAAATTTATCTATATTATTTTTAATTTTATCTTTAAAGTTTTGTATTAATATTTCACTATCTAAAGTAATATGTTTAGGTATTAAACTTGTCCGTAGAGGTAACATACTAAATAATTTTATATGTTTTGATTTATCATTAGTTTCTAAATTTATTTTTTCATATTTCTCTAATATTCTATAAAATGTATATAGATATTTTTGAGGTGATTTTTTAACATCATATAATATGTTATTTTTGTTATTTTTATCTTCATCTATCTTATTGTTGTTGTCATAATACTTGTTAAATAAATATTTTTGCTGTTCTTGAATAAAATTATGATGTTCTTTATCTGAAGTATATTTATCAAAGCTAAGAATATCAATTTTAATTTTTTTGATAACATTTAAGTAATTTTTTTTTTCTTCTTGATCTTTCATTAGTGATAGTTTTTTTTTAGTATCAAGGATTGTATTAATATATCTATTAAAGTGTCTTTGAAAGTTATTCTTAATATTATTCTCTATACAGGTAATTATAATGTCAGTTTCATAAGCAAGAACATTTGTTAAACCATATCTTGAAATTTTATCTATGTTTAATTTTGAATATACATTATTATAAAAATCTTTAATTCTACTATATTCATATTGAATATTAGTATTGGATTTTACAGAAGTTATTAATGTAAATATATACCTAATATTATCTTTATTAAAAGAAATATCATAAAATCCATTTTCAAATGAATAAATAGTATATAACTTAATAAAATAATAAATGTGTTTTATTATTGTAGTAGTTCTTAAAATCATATCCTCAATTGTACATATAATATCTTCTTTCTTTAAAATATGTTTAAAGGGTATTTTTAATGTTTTATACATAATAAAGTTATATAGTCATATTTCTTTAAATAGTTATCTTTTTATTAATACTTTATGGATTACAATTTATTTATATGAAAAAAGTAAATAAGATTCCTAAATTAAAAACATAATAAAAAAATGAAAAATATATTCCCCCCTATATTTATAATATAAAGTAATAAGGTAAACAAATAAAATTATTTTATTCTATTTCAATTTCTACATTTTTAGTTTTTAATTTAAGATTTTTATCTAATTTATCTATAGTGTCGTTATCTATTTCTTTTTTAATTTTAGAATATTTATAAATATCATGATACATTTTAACGTACCATTTCTTAAAAGGACACTTACATTTTCTTTGAAAATTCCTGCCATAACAATTTTTAGTTATTATTGCATAACTTTCTATAAATTTATTCATTAAATTTAAATTTAATCTACCATCTATCATATTATTTAATATTTTTTCATATATTCCTTCTAAAATATTTTTTTCATTTAAATTAGGATTAGTTATTATTGTAATTTTTTTATTTTTATTTATCTTATTTAAATTGAAATATAAATGTTTTATAATTTTACATAAATACGTTAATATTAAATTAATAGTAATAATTTTTTCATACTGTTCCTTATCTTTTTCAACTAAATTGGAAAATTTAAAATTATTTTTTAAAAATTTAAAAAAAGTTTCAACTTTCCATCTTGAACTATATATTTTCTTTATTTCTTCATCTGAATAATTATTTAAATTTGTAATTAAACTATATTTAGGTTTACAGTAAACATTAATTTTTTTATTATTCTTAGAAATTAATTCTTTTTTAGTATCAAAATTATATTCTATAATTTTTGAATTTTTCCTAATTTCATGTATTAAATTTTTATTTTTATAATTTTTAGGCATATTTTCCAAATTTTTATCTAGAAGATAACTATTATTTTTAATTCTAATTACATATTTAATATTTCTCTTATCTAGAAATTCAAAGAATTCATATTTAAAGTATGCTCTATCCATAACTAAAATTACATTATTTAAATTATGCAACTCAATATATTTTCTTAATTGTTCAATTTCCGTATTTTTTTTATTGGGACCATTGAAATTTAAATCATATGGAATATCATTAATTGTATCATAGTATCCCATATTTAATGAAGTTTCTAATTTATTATCATATTTATTTAAATTCGTATTATTGAATGTTCCGTCAACACTTAAAATTAAATTTTTGCTCTTATTAAAATTTTTATTATAATAATTTCTTATTTTATTAAGTAAATTAATATAAAGTTCCT
>CAZSFH010000269.1:0-3468 GCA_964606115.1 uncultured Planctomycetia bacterium
CAGCGGGTGCTCTGCGGTGTCATATCTCCTCAAAAACCCGCTGAAATTGGGGTTTATTCGTCAATAATCCGTGCAAACCGCCCGCTGAGGGATCACTGAGTGCACGCCATCTTTTCAGATGAGGTCTATTTTATCGAAAAAAGCGAGATGATGAAATGGGTTTCGGCTTTCCAGGTCGCTGATGAAAAAGATGGGGCACGCACAGAAAACTCATCAAGCCCGTTGCAGGGAGTCGCCTTCTCTGTTTTAATTTTCGGTATATAATAATCACAATACAGGGCGAGGGGCTTTTTGATTCGTTATCCGTACGCGTCAATGAAAATAGCGCTTCTATCGCCGAGCGGGGTGATGTACCGCAAATCGGATGGTGTGTTTTCCCGTTTCCTCCGTTATGCCCCCCTCACTCTGACCACTCTTGCCGCTTTGATACCGGAGGAAATCGACGCGGACGTCGTCATCTACGATGAAGGCGTGGAGGAGATTCCTTTAGATCTCGAAGCGGATTTGATCGGGATCACGGCCATTACGGGGACGTCCGTTCGGGCGTATCAGCTTGCTCGATATTTTCGGCTCGAAAAGCAGATTCCGGCGGTGCTCGGCGGGGTTCATCCCACCCTCCGACCGGACGAGGCTCAACGCCACGCGGATGCCGTTGTCAAAGGTCTTGCGTTCGATACCTGGCCGCGACTCCTGAAGGACTTTGCGGCAGGGGAGATGGACTCGCTTTACGAACAGGATCCGGACCTTGAGCTCAGCGACCTTCCGGAACCCAGACGAGACCTGATCGACCGGTTTTCGTACCTTAACAACGGTTCCATCCAGGCCACTTACAGCTGTCCGTACAGCTGTGATTTCTGTTCGATCGTCGCGTCTCGACCGGGGTACATGCATCGGCCGGTGGACGAGGTGATTGAAGAGCTCAGGACCCTCGGCAAGTACGTGGTGTTTCTGGATCCGAGCCCGATGGAAAATCGGGCGTACGCCAAAAAGCTGTTTCGCCGGATGATTCCGCTGAACAAAACCTGGGGCGGATTGTCGACGGTGACGATTGCCGATGATCCCGAGCTGCTGGATCTCGCGGCAAAAAGCGGTTGCAGCGGATTGCTCATCGGGTTCGAGGCCATCGATCAGGACGCCACCAATGCAATCGGAAAGGGGTTCAATCGCGTGCGGAAATACGAGGAGGTAATCCGCAAGGTGCACGATCACGGCATTGCGATCAACGGGACGTTTATGTTCGGCACGGACGAAGACGATCCGGACGTTTTTCAGCGAACGGTGGACTTTGTGCACCGGAATCACATCGACCTCCCGCGTTATGCGGTGTACACACCGTTTCCCGGTACCCGTACGTTTCAGCGGCTCAAAAACGAAAATCGTCTCCTGCACGAGGATTGGTCGCTGTACGACGGTCAGCACGTGGTGTTTGAGCCCAAACAGATGTCGGTGGATCAGTTGCGCGAGGGGCTGCTGGACGCCTGGGAACAGACCTACGGGTTCACGTCGATTCTGCAGCGAATTTTTGGTTCCGGGGTCTCTCCCTTTCTATCGCTGCTGACCAATTTTGGATACAAATATTACGCGGACGGATTACGTTCCTATTCAGCCGACGAAATGAAGCGGCGGATGGAGGAATGGGAACCCCGTATTGAACTTGACCGGCAGGTAGAGGAACCGACACTCATGACGGATCGGCGAGTTCCAAACGTCGAAGGGGTACCTCAGAGGGAGCGATGAAGGTCACGTTTGTACAGCCGAGCATGGGATATATCCGGTCGCGTGATTACGTTCAGTCCTGGCTGATGCAGCCGCTGAGCATCGCCGTACTGGCCGGTTTAACCCCGCCGGAGGTTGAGATCGATTTTTACGACGATCGACTGGAGGACATTCCGTACGACGAACCGACTGATCTTGTGGCCCTGCCGGTCGAAACGTACACGGCAAAGCGAGCGTACGATATCGCTTCGACCTTTCAGGCCCGTGACGTTCCGGTGGTGATGGGGGGGATTCATGCGTCTCTTGCAACGGAGGAAGTCTGTGAACACGCGGACATCACGGTTGCGGGGGACGCGGAGCCGGTGTGGAAACAGGTCCTGGAGGACGTTCGAGAGGGAACCGCAAAATCATTTTACCAGGGCGACCGGAAGGGCCGTACGCTGCCGCACGTGGAGCCGGAACGGGATCTGTTTGAGGATCGGCCGTACATTGATCTGGAAATGGTGGAAAGCGGTCGAGGGTGTCCGTTTACCTGTGATTTCTGTGCGATCAACGGTTCCTTCGAGGGAAACTACCGGAGCAAAACCATCGACGACATTATTCATGATATCCGACAGCTCGACGGAGATCACCTGTATTTCGTGGACGACAACTTTGTCTCCAACCCGAAACGCACCAAGAAACTGGCGAAAGCCATGTCGGAGCTCGACAAGAAATGGTTCAGTCACGGAACCATCACGATGGCGCACGACGAGGAACTTCTTAAACTCCTCGAGGAAAGCGGCTGTGCGAATATTCTGATCGGCTTTGAGTCCCTGAATTCAGAGAACCTTGATGCCATGGGCAAATCCTGGAACAAAGCGAGGCGATCTTACGAAGAATCGATTCAAAAGCTTCGAGACCACGGCATCACGATTTACGCCACGTTCGTGTTCGGATATGAACACGACACGGAGGAGGATATGAAACGAACGCTGGATTTCGCGATCGACCAGCAGTTTGCTCTTGCTTCCTTCAATCACCTGGTTCCGTTTCCGGGGACGCCGCTGTATCAGCGGTTGAACGAGGAGGATCGACTGCACACGAAAAAGTGGTGGCTCGACGAGGACTACCGGTTCGGAGACGTTGCTTTCGAGCCGATTAACATGAGTGCGGAGACCCTTTCGGAAGGATGTTTCGAATGCAGGAAGCAGTTTTACAACTATTCTTCGATCCTGAAACGGGGATTTGATTTTCAGGCAAATGTCCGGAGTTTGTATCAGGGATTCATCTATCTGATGGCCAATATCACAAACCGAAAAGGAATCCGTCAGCGACAGGGATGGCCGGTCGGGGAAGTCGTGGAACCACCGGCTGAAAGGTGATTGTTCGGATGCGGATTTCTCGCGTTGGCATGCCAGGGGATCAATTTACAAATTCGGAGATGGTGTCTGAAAGGTCACATTGCATAAAACGAAACCGGGATGGTTTCCAATTGTCCATCCAGGGACGAATGAAATGTTTCCTTTGATTACGTGTGTCCGTTGTAGTGCACGCAGCGAAGCGGAGTGCACGTTGTTTCTTGTCCGGGTTCTTTCCCCGTTTGAAAAGGGTTTCACGGTGGCGTGCGTGAAAGCCTGTTCATCGAACGGTTTTTTGTTAAAAAAATAGTGTGATGAGAAGGTCGACACACATTCGTGATCAAACAGCGTGACCGGACGGTCTTTCCCGCGTGGTTAAATAACAACGTCCACTCCGTTTCACTCCGTGGAG
>CAZSFH010000270.1:0-623 GCA_964606115.1 uncultured Planctomycetia bacterium
TACTCCGGCCCCGACCCGAACTATCGTGAATCACAGCTGGATATGGTGGTGAACTATTGCCAGAAAGAACACCAGCAACCGGAACGACTCGATGATTGGCCGGAAGAAAAGCGATCATTATCTCCGTTCAAAATAAACGTGAACCGGAAGATATCGACCCCTTACCAGTTCAGGACCCGGTTGCTGAACCGTCCGCAGGATCTAAAAAATCAACATCGGGTCAGCGGGATTGTGAAACATAAAGACTGGATTATTGCTCCTCTGTCCGTTGAGTCTGATCAGGAAACCAAAGCAATCCATCGCGCCTATGCCGTACAGAAAGACCACCGGACCATTTATTTCTGGTTCAACTGGTAAATACACCAATCACGTCCCCGATTGCGAACTTTCCTCCTCAAATTCATCAAGAATGTTCTTCGCTTCCTCAAGATCCTCTTCGCTCACAAGAACCCGAATTCTACCCGTTATTTCAATACCATCAAAAGCCGAACTCTGGGTACCTTCCAGCTGAGCCTCGATTCCGTCCTCCTGAAGACGATTCACGATTTGTTTTGCATCCCATTCGGTCGTCGAGACACGGCGGGCCGGTGGAGGCGGTCCGGGAAGTGAGCGGATGGGAAGTG
>CAZSFH010000270.1:633-3008 GCA_964606115.1 uncultured Planctomycetia bacterium
GTACAACATTCCCTTCCAAAAATCGCAGCGTGGGACGACGGATGAAGAACCGGATTGAATTCACGGGATCGCTGAAATACAGGCATTTCGACGGCCCCGTGAACTCCATCCATGACCGGCTTTACCGGTCCCCGGCCCTTCGGCCGGTTTTCCTCCTGCTGGCCACCAATCTATGCACGATTCATGTTTGTTGTCGTTTCGAACAGCAGGAAGGTCCCATTCGGTCGCCGTGACACGGCGGGCCGGTGGAGGCGGTCCGGGAAGTGAGCGGATGGGAAGTGAGCGTCACCGTTCAAATGTCCCATCCATTCTCATCATCCCGAATGGGGACGTACCTTCTTAGAAATCCGTGGTGTCGAATAATCCGTGATGATCCGTGTAATCCGCGGACCATTGTTTGTCGTTTGTTAGATCAACGCAAATAACGCGATAAACGCAAATCACACCACGCCCCATGCTCCAATACCTTATTCGTGTTTAATTGTTTACTTTCAATCCTTTATTGCTTAGAATCGAGATGCTTTTTCTGGTGTAAAAACATCAACATACTGAGAAACGAACGGAATATGTCTTTAGAAATTACAAAAACAACGAATTTCCTTCTGGCGATGATTGCCCTCTGTATTTTCTTTTTGTCTGGATGTTCTGACGATAGCAATAAGCAGAAATCAATACAGGACGAGAACAAAAAAATACAACCCGTTCAAAAAACGGAACTGTTGTCGACCCCTAAATCCGAAGATCCGTATCATGTGAGCGTAAGCAAAGATGGAAAACGGTATGCGGCGTATGGTCCGACGCTTATTGTTGATGGCAAAACCGTTTTTGAAGGAAAGGGAGAAATCGATCGTTTCAAGTGGTCACCGGACGGAAAAAATTACGTTGGTCTGGTGGACCGCACCGAAAAGCATGATTATATCATCACGAAGGATCATCGGTCACCGCATCCATGCAATTCTTCTACGTTTCGGTTGTTTACCTGGGGAGGATCGAGCGAAAGGTACGTATATACCTCAAAAGGGGATCCTGAAGCACTGGTGGTAAATGGCAAGACGATCGATCGAGTTGACCATGTTCCTCGCAAAATCTGGGTTCCGTCCAAAAATAATTTCTACTTAGAAATCGAAAAAGATGAAAAGGAATACCTGTATATCGGAACGGACCAGAAGAGAGGGCCTTATAAAAACGTATCGTTTAGGGTCACAGCAAGCGGCGACCCGGTCGTCATGACCAGACAAGAAGATGATCGAAGATACATTCATTATAAAGGAGAGAAAATGGGTCCCTATGGTCATCTGTTCATTTCTTTAGCAAATGATAAATCGGACTGGTTCACCTTTACGAATCGATACGAAAAAGAAAACGGTGAGTACGTTATCGTTAATGGAAATGAATATGGTCCATACGACGAGGTAAGGTCAGATGTCCTCGTCAATCCTGAGGGCGAAGCAGGATTTATCGTGAAAGGAAGTCCAGATAAATTCGTTGTGGATGGAAGGGTTCGGGAAACAGTCCGTGCTATTCATTCATTTGACTATGCCCGGGATGGATCAGGTTGGATTTATGCCGTTCGAAATGAGAGCGGAAATGTGGTCAGTGTCAGGGGAGCAAGATCCCATGATTTTCAACATGAAGGAGGCCGGGTGGTCGATTTAAACGTTCACCAAACTGGTACCTGGGGGGCTGTTTTTCGTAAATGGGACCAAACTGGAATTTTGTTTCAAGGAAAAAACCACGGACCCTACTCGGGGTATCCCGGAATGTCAGATGAACTCTATTTTTCCCCGGATGGACAGCATTTTTCGTTGCAGCTCGATTCCCGAACCAAATCGGAAGATGGAGAAACAATCAAACGGGAATTTCTTGTCATTGACGGAACGAAATACCAACCAAAACAGGGTTCATTCAAGCGGACCGAGAATTACACCAAAACCGGACCGTATCCCCTTCGTTATGGTCCTCCAAACTATGTTCTCTTTGATCGAACCGGAGAACGGTTCTGGTACGTGACCGAGAATGAAGACACTCAGCAAGATGGAATTATTTACAAAAACGGAACGGAGTGGTTTCGTGCCAGTTGGCTCCATGGTGTTTACATATCACCTGGTCAACGGTATCTCGCGTTTCGCTATATAGAATCGGGACAGGGACAAGAAATGATGAAAATTGATGGGAAAACGTATTCAGGGAAGGAAATAACCGGCATTACGTTTTCAGAAAAGCATAAAAGTTACGCCTTCCGAATTCAGCAAGAAAACGGTGAAGACGTATTGGTCATCAACGGTACCCGAACAGCATCCTACAGCGCAGTTTCAGATCCTCGATTCGTTGACAATACCGTGGTTGTCGTAGTGAACGATGGAGAGCAGATAATC
>CAZSFH010000270.1:3018-3449 GCA_964606115.1 uncultured Planctomycetia bacterium
GTGACGGAGAAGGATATTGATGAAGACATATCCATCCCGAACCTGATCCATTAAAATCATCCTACCCCCCACAAAATATCCATCCAGATCGCAATTTTGATCTGTTTTTGGACTTTGGTTTTCATCAGCGAAAATCAGCGTTATCACGCGGTTTCTTTGTTGTGTACCGCAGATTACGCAGATTTGCGCAAGATGATAAACTAGGAACTGCACCACCAAAATTCTTGATCTATTGTTTTCGTTTTTAGAGTTAGCTACCAGCTGTTGGCTAAAGGCTATAGGCTGCTGTTCTCCCTTTCGGCTTACGGCTTCCGACTTTCGCCTGCCGTAAAGTTCAGGAACACGGGAGCGCAGCAGCAAACAGCAAAACCAACGCACAAAAACAGATGTTGTCCACGGATTACACGAATCGGCACGGATCGTACCACATT
>CAZSFH010000271.1:0-3427 GCA_964606115.1 uncultured Planctomycetia bacterium
TGTTTATATTATATTTATAAGTTTACTCCTAAAGAAATGCAATAATTCTACAAGATGACGGTTCAAAAGTTGTTGTTAGGACAAGGGCCTTATTTACTATTTGAGATTTTCGGGATTCTTTAAACTGATTATGTTTGGGCTCTGGTATGAACAAAATTGTAATCCCTTGGTTTGGAAGAACCGTACTTCTCGTTCTTCTACAGGAAACGATATACGATCCGGTTTCTGATCCAGGAGCAGGTGGAATTTCCCGTCCATCACTTCCTTCAGAAAGATGATGTATTCCCGGTATTTCTCGGAGGAGTTCAGGGCTCGATAATAATCAAAAATTCGATCGCTCCGGTCTTCGGAGAAGGGATAGCGAGAACATTCAAGTGATGGTGAACGGGTCCAGATTACACTGAAGGCAACTACGGAGAAACGGTAGTTTCCTTTTGTTCCCATTTTGACATACCGTCCGTTTACGACGACATCCGCCTGTCTCGCGGCCTCAACCTACCGACCGGTGGCATTCAAATAGGAACAAAGGGCGAAAAGAAAACAAACCAGCAGGGCGTGGGAGACCAGACAGGTTTTACGTTCATTTTTAAAAGACATTTTCAGGATGCACTCGATTTTTGGTTACCGACCTTTCTTGACCCTTCGGAGTGCCGAAGTCGCACGGTTCCCCTCCCGTGCTCCTTTTGCTTGTTCAGCTATTTCCTTCAGAATGTTCTGTGCTCTGTCTGTCCCAATTCGCTCCAGCACGTCCACTACCCTGGCCAGCAGCAATCGATTTCCTGTAAGGTCAGGGGACTTTACTTCGGTTAAAATTCGTTCTAACTGATTCTTTCGCTCGGCATTCTCTTCGTTTTGAATCAACGTTTTCAGCTTCTTTGTTCTACCCCCCGGAATCGAAATAAGCAGATCAATTAATTTTTTTCGCGCCTTCATCCGAACTCGGTAGGAGCTGTTCCCAAGGCGCTTAACCAGATTCTTCATTTGTTTTTCCTTTTTCTCGCTCCACGAGAATAGATGATTTACTTTTTTCTCCAGGAAGGAAAGGACATTTCCATCCCGGTGGGCCAGTTCATAGGTTGCCTGGTAACGTGCGAGAGAACCCGATCCGGTCAGGTTGTTCCATAGGAGCGATCGTGATTTGTCAGAACTGTTCCGGATAGGGAGGTCAATTCCCCAGTGGTTTGGTTGTAGAGAAAACAGTAAACCGGTGGTGTTTGAGCATCCGGCCGCGATGGTATCTCCGTTCGGAGAAAAGGCAATCGAGAACATCTCACTTGAAGGTGCGGTAAAACTGTGTATCTCCTTTCCGGTGTCCCTGTACCAAATTTTCATCTTTCGATCCGAACTGCCGGAAGCTATTATTTTTCCATTCGATGAGAAGCCAACGGATTGAATGGATTTTGAATGTCCATGAAGAGTCCGGAGCTCGTTTCCCGTGTTCACTTCCCATAGTTTGATCTTTTTGTCCCTGCCTCCAGAGGCGATGATACGCCCGTCCGGCGAGAAGGCAAGCGTGAAAATCAAATTTGTATGGTTGGAGAATGTTCGTATTTCGCTTCCCGTATCCACCGACCATAGCTTAATTTTTGTATCATTGCCGCCGGATGCAATCATTTCTCCATCCGGGGAAAAGGCGACCGAGTGAACGGACCTTGAATGTCCGGAATACGTTCGCACCTCATTTCCGGTTTCCACATTCCAGAGCCGGATTGTTTTGTCCCAACTTCCGGAGACAAGGAAATTCCCGTCCGGGGAAAAATCCACAGAGGAAACGTATTCTGAATGACCGGCCAATGTTTGTATTTTCTTTCCGGTGTCTATCTCCCGGAGTATGATCGAGTTGTCCCGGCTTGCGGAAGCCATTATGGTCCCCGACGGCGAGACGGTGATGGAGGAGACATCATCTGAATGTTCGGAAAACGTGCAAATCTCTTTTCCGGTCTCCCTATTCCATAGCTTGATTGTGTTGTCCCAGCTCCCGGTCGCAAGCGTTTGTCCGTCCGGCGAGAAGGCGAGCGTGGTAACTCGATCTGAATGGCCGCCGTAATTTCGAATCCGTTCCCCTTTTTTTGCCTGCCAGAGTTTGATTGTGTGATCCCAGCTGCCGGATACAAGGGTTTCTCCGTTCGGGGAATATGCGATCGATGAAACATAATCTGAATGTCCAGACATGCTCCGGATTTGTTCTCCGGTATCAACGTTCCAAATCCGGATCGTTTTGTCCTCGCTCCCGGAGGCGATCGTTTTCCCATCCGGCGAGAAGGAAACAGAGTAGATGTTATCGGAATGTCCGGACATGGTTCGAATTATTTTGCCAGTTTTCACGTTACAGAGAAATACCTTCCCTTTCTCGCCCCCGCAAGCGAGAAACGTTCCGTCGGGAGAATAATCCACGGAGGAAATATCATCAAAATAACTGGATAAGGTACGGGTTACGATTCCGTTCTTTACATTCCAGAACTTGATGGACCCAAACGAACTCCCGGAAGCAAGCGTTTTTCCATCCGGCGAAAAATCCACGGAAGAAACCCAACCAGTATGTCCGTTCAACCCGGATAGCGTGTGCATTTCTTTCCCGGTTTTTACGTCCCAGAGTTTGATGATTTCACTGCTTCCGGCCGCAAAAATTTTTCCGTCCGGGGAGAAACCAATCGAAGCGACTTTACTTGAATTGCCGGAGAACGTTTGCATTTTCTTGCCCGTTTTTACGTTCCATAGGCAGGCTGTTCGGTCCGCGCTTCCGGAGGCAAGAATTTTTCCGTTCGGCGAGAAGGCAACGGAGGTTACGGGACCCGAATGTCCCGAAAAGGTTCGGATCGTTTTTCCGGATTCCGCATCCCAGAGTTTGATCGTGTTGTTATCATTTCCGGAGGCAATCGTTTGACCGTCCGGAGAAAAAGCAACCGAATAAACAGAGTCGCCGTGTCGCCAGCGCACGGTTCCGTATCTCTGGATTGCACCCGGGGGAAGGGGATCTCCGTAACGATCTACTCGTGAGGAAGTCTCTTTTTGATCCTTCTGTTGCTCCGTGGAATCCTGAGCGATTCCCGGCTTCAGGAAGAAACCAAATGAAGCAATAAGAATGACGACGTTGAAATACGAGAGTCGCATTATCAATTTATATATTTCATAAATAACAACGTATCTTACACATCTCGGGAATCAAATTGAAGTGAAAAAAGAAGAGGAGAAGAAGAAAAAGCAAGATGAAAAGATATTTTTGGGAGTATGATGTCATTTCCCTGGTAGGTGAAAATTGGAAATTCCCGCCCTCTCTTTTTACGTTCCTCGCTATTTTGTGTGGGAAATCTGAAATTGCAGTTTTCCGGCAATTAAATAGATCATTGACTTCAGGTATTTCAATTTCCGGTATTATGATGACCCCATAGTTTCTGTACACAGTAAAATCCCTTATTCTATGGAGGTC
>CAZSFH010000272.1:0-3415 GCA_964606115.1 uncultured Planctomycetia bacterium
CGTGGGTCAACGGTCGTTTCTCGTCCAGAACCGTCTTGCCGTCCGGGCCGGTGATCTGCACGTTTGCCTCCGGCAGGTTCCCGTCCTGTTTGCGGGGAAGGTAAGTACCAATTCGAAATTTCAGGTCCCGGCCTTCGGGGTTCCACATCGCAAACCGGCCATCCTCCCGCATCATGATGCCGTCCGGGTCGCCCAGGGAGGGAGCCGGGGAAAAATGATGGAGGTTCGGCCACCGTTTTTTGATCATCTCCTTCTTCGGCGCCGCCTGGATGAAGGGCGTGTCGACGTAAATCGGGATCTCGGGCGGTCCGCCTTTTTCGGGATTGAACCATTCCTCGGGGCTCCGTGCGATGTAGGGAGGAATGCCTTTGAAGGAAAAGTTGATGTTGGAGTAATTATGGGAATCGCCGTACGCCACCCGGATGGACCAGAACCGGCCGGCCGTGCCCGGTTCAACGGGTACGGTGACGGATTGTTCCTGCTCGTAAGGTCCCTCGCGGTAGGGCGGTTGTCCGACGAGTGCTTTCATCCGCTGGCCGCGGGGCGAATAGATAAAAAACGCCCAGTCCTCTCGCTGGGACATGTACTGGCCGGCCCGCTGGGCTTCGACGGTGAATTCGTTGGCGTCCGCGGGTACCCAGAACCACCAGCGGCGGGGAACAGCGGCACCAAAGGTTACACGGCGACCTTTGATCAGGTGTTTGTCGGGATTTCCCGTCCAGACCACGGAGTGGTCAAGCGTGGATTCCACGGAACACCCGCATCCCTCCGGGTCCATTCGGTATACCCCCTTAGGTCCCCCCGGAACCTCGACGGTCGCCCGGCCGTTTTTGAAGGGGAATTTGCCTTCTTTGATGGTGTTACCGTCCGGCCCTGTGAACTTGAGTTTTATTTCAGCGTCGTTCCAGCCTTTCTGCTTACCGGAGTGTCCCCAGCGCATCTGTCGAATGGTGACTTCGAAGGCTTCGCCGGAGGGGTTGTAGAAATGAATTCGCGGTGAATAGGCCAGGTTGTGTCCGGCGTCCCCGAGTTTGGTCTGGGCCGTGACGAAGGAGGACAGAAGGAGTCCCGTGACCAGAGCGAGCAATCTCACCCGGTGTTTCGAAATCATGGAACGAAGGTGATTTTTGAGTTGTATAAACATGATCGGGTATCTCAATCAAAAAAGTAAGAGGTCGAACATCCGTGGGAAAGGGGTTATACGTTTTCTGAATACGAAAGCAAGCACGGTGCGACACGAAGGACAAGTTACTGAAACAACAGGATAAAACAGTTTAAGGGAACGTACAGAATGAGGAAGAATTCAATATGTACGGTCCATCGTTCACTCCCCATCCACAAGATACCCAACCATCTGGTTCAAAATCAATTTCATGATCGGTAAATATACGTCTCCTGATCCGATCAGAGGAACAAACAGGTCCGGTCCAGGAGGTCTGGTTTCCGGAAAAAATGGAGACACGTGGGATGGAATCAAGGCGGATGGTTTCCCGGCCGACCGGGCACTCCGCGAGTCAAACATGCATTGATATTTGGAATCGGGGCGATGTAAACTACATTAGCTTTTCGTCCGGGATTTTGTTCTTGCTGATGATCAGGTTGAACGAATGTTGATTTCATGGAAGCGGGGCTCTGTTTTTTGTTTTGTTCTGCTCTCTTTTTTTGTTGCCGGTGCTGTAGGATCCGGTCACGCCCAGTCATCGCGCTCCTCGTCTTCGGTTGAGGAACAGGTCGTTCTTCAACAGCGTCCACGGGTGTTGCGGTCGGTGATCGATGAGAAGACGCACTTGCTCGGGATTCAGCTGAGTGAGTCGTTCTGGGTCGCGTATCATACCCGAACGGGGCGACTGTACAAAGCGTGGTCGGGAGGGTTCAAAGGAAAAGGACCCGTCTATGGAGGGTATTCGGGGCGGCCGGTGAGCCGCGGCAACGCCTATGTCGAACAGGATGTTTCGGACATGCCGTGGAGGGTCAGGCGCGATGGGGAAACGACGACACCGGAAACGGTGCAGTTCCGGGGGTACATGTTCCGGAACGGACGCATTCACCTCACGTACGAACTGGACGTTGGAGAAGGACAGCGGGTGATGGTTCGGGAAACTCCGGTGCACGTTCGAAACAGCGGACGCGATGGGCTGGTTCGACGCATTCGAACCTCGAATGTGCCGGAGGACATTTCGCTTGTGCTGAAAACCGGACTCGGCCGAATCGAAGATCGGGAGGCTGTCCGGACGGGCGGACGGCTGGAGATCCGGTCGACCGACCGGAACGGATCCCCGCTCGCGAAACTGCGACTGAAACGAAACGACGTGACGGAATTGAAGGTATATTACCGGTCCGTCTCCGACGCGGAGCGTGAGGCGGCCGAGGAGAAACGGGAGAAACCGAAGGGCTGGACGCTGATGAAAAACAGTGATTGTTTTACCTGTCATTCCAGGGAGAAAAAGGTGACGGGTCCTTCCTTCAGAGCGATTGCCGAACGTTATAACTCGACGGATCCCCCGGTGGAGAAGCTTGTGAAAAGCATTCGCAAGGGAGGGGCGGGGAACTGGGGAGACGTCCGGATGACGCCACACCCGGATCTGAGCAATCGTGAGCTGAGAACCATTGTGAAATATATTCTGTCCCTGGATGAGGACAGTGATCAGGACGACGAGGAAACGACGGAAGAGGACCTGTTCCTCGGTATACCGTCGGATTCACTGGATTTTGATGCCGGTCAACCGTCCCGGTCCGATCAGAATCAGAAAGAGATACCGGGGTTGATGGCGAAGCTATACCGGTATCAGATTAAGAACCCGACGGTCGAGACGGTGAAGGAACAGATTCGCGAGGTGCGACGGCGCAAACCCATTAAATACACGGCGACGCCCCGGGTGCACTTCACGGATCGTGCGCACATCGGTCCGTACAAGATGTTTTTTCACATTGAATTTCAGGGCTCCCTGGAGATTGATCGCTCCGGCACGTATACCTTTCGAACCGTTAGTAATGACGGTACGCAGCTGTATATCGACGGGGAACATTACATTGACAACGGCGGATTTCACCCGGCCGTGGCCCGGACCGCAACTGTGGATCTGGACGAGGGTGGGCACGATCTGCGGCTGATGTATTTTCAGGCCGGCGGAACCGCCTCCGTGTCCCTACAGTGGAAAAAACCCGGGGACGAGCAGTTTCAGGTCATCCCGTCCTCGGTGCTTTCCCACCGGAAAAGCGACGTGCCGCAGGTACTGGGAATGCTACCGGAGAAGCTGCGTCGGGATATACCGGGCGACACCAGTCCGGTACCCGGACTCCACCCTTCGTTCGACCTTGCACCGGCCCGCCCCACGTCGTTTCAGCCCCGCGTCGGGGGAATGGATTTCCTGCCGGACGGACGACTTGTAGTGTCGACCTGGGATCCGTGGGGGCG
>CAZSFH010000273.1:0-3386 GCA_964606115.1 uncultured Planctomycetia bacterium
AATTAGAAAAAGAAGAACTGGTTGTAGGTGTGTTAATGGGCGGGGTCTCCAACGAGCGCGAGGTTTCGCTGGAAACCGGCGAGGCGGTTTGTGAGGCCCTTCGGAGCAAGGGATACGATGTTCGTCCCATCGATGTGACGGAGCGTACGATTCCCGAGTTGGATGATCCCGAGTACGACGTGTTCTTCGTGGCGCTCCATGGAGCGTTTGGAGAGGACGGACAAATACAGGAACGACTCGAAGAGCGCGACCGGCCGTTTACCGGATCGGGAACCCAGGCCTCCAAACTCGGTATGGACAAGCTCGCGTCAAAAAAGATTTTTCGCCAGAACGAGATCCCAACTCCTCCGTTTCATACCTATCTCGAAGGGGAAAAGCCGGTACCTCCTCCCTGTGGGATTATCGATCACATGACGGATGGGAACGGGTTTGTTGTCAAACCCAGATCACAGGGCAGCAGTATCGGGATTTCCATGGTGGAGAACCGAAAAGAAATTGGTCCGGCAGTGAAAAAAGCACGGGAAGTCGAACCGGACGCGTTCGTCGAACCACGCTACGAAGGACCGGAAGTGACGGTGGGGATCTTAAATGGAGAAGCGCTTCCGGTCATTCAGCTTGAGCCGGCCCGGGAGTTTTACGATTACTCCGCAAAATACGAGGATGAGCGTACCGGATACAATCTGGATCCGGACCTCCCGGACGATGTGCTGGAGACGATTCAATCTGTTTCCGTCCGGGGATATAATGCACTGGGATGTGAGGGGCAGGCACGGGCGGATTTAATTTTGCACGATGGAAAACCGTACCTTGTGGAGATCAACACCATTCCCGGGATGACCTCTCACAGCCTGTTACCCAAAGCGGCGAACGAAGCCGGTATGTCGTTTGAGGATTTGTGTGAGGAAATTCTTCATTCGGCTTTTCCGGACGCAAATGAGTAAATTGTGTTGAAAGATGAAAAAACCATGACATCAGACGATCCGTCCATTCTGGAATCAAAATATATTATATCCATCATTCAGGTGGATGGAGGGAAAACCATTCGCAGAAAATGGCCGAAGGAAAAAGAAACGATGGTCGTCGGTCGGGGGGACGACTGTGACATTGTGGTGAAGGACAAAAAAGTGTCGCAGGAACACCTTTCGATTCAGGATCTATCGGAGGGGCGGTTTCTTGTAAAGGACCTTGACTCCACAAATGGAATTCGGTACAAAGGAGAGGAAATTGAAAAACAGGAAATTTCTTTGAATCAGAAAGTCCAATTTTCAAATTTTCTCTTAAAGGTCACGGATCTTCAATGGTCGGAATTGGATGAAGAGGATCTGGAGCAGAAACCCTTCTGAGGCTCGCGCTACTTTACAGATCTGGTCTGTTTGTTTCTTTTTCCAAACGACGGTAACGGGCGCTAAAGCGCCCTACTACAAACAATATGTCAAATGGTATTGTGCCGTTGAACGTTGATCCGGCGATCGTGCAATCCGGGATTCCATTCCACCGTCCAATACCCGGACCACGTTCTCTGTATTGTTCGTAGTAGCCCGCTTTAGCGGGCGTCCTCCCTCGTTGGGATGATCTTTTGCCGGACGGAGGAATAGGAAACATCTGGTTTCAGGTCCCTTCAAAACATCTTCGATCCGGGGTTCGTTGTAACGGGTAAATAAATTTGGATTCCGGGATCGCCGGGAAAACTATAAAAAGCTTAACCCGTAAATTCAATGTTGACAGATCACTAGCTTAAGAACGTTTTAAGCGAACTCTCATCAAGGTTAGACTCGATCAAGCCTGATGAATAATCAACAACGGCTCTGGTATGGGTCAATCTTCATCTCGTAATCCATTTCTTACGAAGAACGTAATCCCGTTGCCTCTTCACTGTCAGAAATACGTCCGTAAACGTACCAGCCCACCAAAAGCACGATCGGTATAATTGATAAAAGGAGGAGAAAGTACTGTTTCACAGACTCACGAAGTTGTTTTCGATCCATGTACTGCTTAAATTCCGTTGCATCAAAGGTTCCGAAAAGAACCTCTTGCTCGTACGCAACCTGAAACAGCTTATCTTGTTTCCCGACCGATTGAACTGATTTATCAAAGCGTAATACATTTACTTTGTTCCCCTGGTTGAGGCGTCCGTGGTTGCCAAATTGTAGGTCTTTATCGTACGCATCTCCGGCAATCGGGGTACCGGGTTTTAGATCCGGTGGAAACGTTCCTTCATGAAATAACTCGTCTTTCTTCGGATTGGCAAAAACGTACGAAGGATGGTTTGTTGCACCCGCTTCTTTCCGGTATGGACAGACAAACAACTCATTCGAAATCTCAGCCCACGATTCACCCTCGATCTTCACTTTCTGCATGTACCGGGCCCAGTTATCAGCAAGGTCCCCACCATCAAGAGGAGGATACCGCCCAAAATCGTTGCGATATAGCTGCAAAAAATTTCCAAGTTGAGCCAGGTTATTTTTGCAAGAAATGGTTTTGGGATCAAAATAACAGACCGATGTGGAGGGGGTCATTAAGAACGAAACCACACCAATCAAAAACAGAACAAACAGAGAAAACAAAACATCTTTCAATATCTGCACACGCATCTCCACAATTTCTGAAACAGGAGACCTTATTGAAACCCAATCCACCGCCGCATACAATTAATGATAGTTAATGATAGCAAATAATACAAATTAAAATTACATAATTAAAGGACAATCCGAATTATGGAAGAGCAAACGGAGGAACAACCATCGGAGGATTGGTTCACAATCCAGGAGGCGGCGGAATACCTGGACGTCAGCGAACCCACCCTGTATCGATGGATGCGGGACGGAAAAATTTCGTATTACAAGGTGGGGGACTCCACACGGTTCAAGAAGCACAACCTGGATATGGTCGCGGAGAAAAAAGTCAGTGAGGCGGAGGGGGAATTAGCCGCGAACCGGTGTGCCGTATGCGGACATGCCGACCTTTCGGAAGGAACCATCCAGTCGACCGGTCGGGTGTACTTTCGCCCCGGCGACGTGGACTTCTTTACGTTTCAGGAACCGATGGTTGAAATTCGGGCGTTCGCCTGCCCGATGTGCGGTCACATCCAGACCCGGGTGGACACGGATAAACTGAACGATCTGATATAGCCCCATGATTCCAGTGAGTACACAAGGAACAAACGTGCTGACATGATCAACAAACCCGCCTTTTTTCTCGCATGATCATGCCGCACTGCCGCACCGATTGTGGTCGTCCTGAGGAAGCGGGGGGCTCAAGCCTTCCCTGGCACGTTTGCGTGATCCATGCTCTCATTCTTTACGACCTCATATGGATTATATACAATGAGTATCATCGATTAGATAGACCGGATCTGAAAAGTACCGCGTCCTCAGCGAGAGCGCCAC
>CAZSFH010000274.1:0-3386 GCA_964606115.1 uncultured Planctomycetia bacterium
ATCCCCTCAGACCGTCCACCAGCAGCACGTCGAGGTCTCGCTTGACTCGCCGATGCTGAAATCCGTCGTCCAGCAGGAACACGTCCGGGGAGTGCTCCCGCATTGCCCGCTCGGCCGAAGCCAGCCGGTCGGGATTCGCAAAACGGCGAACGTTTCGTTTTCGGAGAGAGCGCGGAAGCCGTTCATCGTCCGTTCCATCGGTTGTATTTGATCCATAGCCTCTCGAGAGAATCGCCACTCGTCGTCCGCGTTCAGAAAGCATCCGGGCACACGATTCAACAAACGGCGTCTTCCCGGTGCCTCCGACCGTCAGGTTTCCCACCGAAACCACCGGGGCCGGAAGTGGTTCCGATGACATCCAACCCCTGTCATAAAGCAAGTTTCGAACGCCAACGCCAGCACCATACAGCATTCCCAGTGAATGGAGAACAAGGTTGATCAGCGGTGGACTCGCCGGCTCCCGTTCCGAACGGTACACGAGATCGACCCACCGTTTTTCAGCATAACGTGTCATCAAAACCTCGTTGAACCTGCATCGGAAGGAATCTTTTTCAAATAACCTTGACCAAACTGATGTGATCGTTTCCACTCAAGAAGTTCCAAAAGACTCGTCCCTGCGCTCATAATTCCTCTGTGTATTATTGGAGTGAATTCCGGCTAAATATAGCTGACGTGCACTCAGTGATCCTTCAGCGGGCGGTCTGCACGGAATGTTGACGAAAAAACCCCAATTTCAGCGGGTTTTTGAGGAGATATGACACCGCAGAGCGCCCGCTGAGGGATCATCCCGTACGGGACGGGCCGTATTTTGGCCGAAACTACGGCCCGCTGAGCGTGTGCCACCTTTTCAGATGAGGTCTAAATAAACGGATTTAAATCTTCCTCGTCCGGCTCAAACTCAAGACGATCCCTTGCCTGAAGAAATCCGTCAATCTTGTTGATGATCTCCTGTGGGGTCTGAAACCGAAAACCTTTTTTCTTGGACATCATCTTGCGTATAAAATAGTGTACGTGACTGGAAACACTTCCGTCTTTCAAACTCTGCCCCTGCACACTTTCCCGGACCTGCTTGGCCATGACCTCCCGTGGTTCATCGCCTTCGAACGGGACATCTCCGACCACCATGTGGTAAAGTGTCACGCCGAGCGAATAAATATCGCTTCGGATGTCCAGCTCCTGCTGACCCCTGGCCTGTTCGGGGGACATATAATATACCGTTCCCATCGTGGTGCCTTCTTCCACATCCGGCTCCGAGCCGATCTCTTTGGCAAATCCGAGATCAAGTATCCGTATCGTCCCGCCGTCAAGAAGCATGACATTGTCCGGCTTAATGTCCCGGTGCACAATTCCTCGTTCCTGCAAATATTGAAGAGCATCCGCAACCTGAAGGATGACATCGAGGGCCAACCCCTCCTCCAGCGCCCCATGCTCGAGGATGTAATCAAGGAGGGACGTCCCTTCAATAAGCTCCAGCACCTGGTAAAAAAGCTGTCCGTGACTTCCCCAGTCATATCCCTTCACAATATTTGGATGATCAAATTCCATCAGGAGCCGGCCTTCCCGTTGAAAACGCTTGACGAACGACGGTTCGTCAAGCCGATGGGGATACAGCATCTTCAGAGCTCGGCGAGCCCCCGACACCTCCTCCTCCACGTCAAATACGACGCCGGTCCCTCCTCGACCCAGCACATTAACGACTTTGTATCCCGGCACCGGCTCCGGTGCTCCATCCCCCCCGGAGGTAATATGATCGACAATACTTTTCTGCTTCTGTTCTTCCTGTACGTTCTCCTCCGCCTCGGAGTCGTCGAATTCCAGCTCTTCCGTGCTTTTTTCTACGTCCACCTCGGACTCGATTGGCTCCTCAATCTCCTCGATCTCGTCCACCTCCTCAACTTCTTCCACCTCCTCAATTTCCTCCACCTCCTCAATTTCCTCCACCTCCTCGACCTCGTCCACGGGTTCCGGTACAACGGGTGATTCCTCCGGTCCTTGATCGGATTCATCGTTCTTTTGGGGTTCATCAGCTGGGACGGACTCCGGTGTCCTCGAAGAATCCTCGTCCCCCTTCTCGAGTTCCGCTTTTACTTGATCAATCTGCTCGGCAGTCAAAAAATCATCGTGGACCAGGATCTCCTCGATAGACGTATCCTGTCCTTTTTGTTCGAGGGCCTTCCGGAGCTGAAGAAGATGATCCAGCACCTGTTCGGAAATCATCTCCCGATCCCGAAGAGCCTCCACCAGTTGTTCTTCGTGTTCTGTCAGGGACATAATCCGAAATGAGAAATAAATGTCCCCCTCTCAACCCGGCGCATGCTTGACCTTCACAACCTGTAGACGTGTATAATAACGGAGACTGAAGGGAAAACTCAATCTTCGCAGCTCCGCCGATCCCTCTTGTTTATCGTTTCCTGACCGTGATTCGTTTTCCGGAAGGGGCAGCCACCTTCGTCTGACTCCTGGTACCGTCCACCCAGCGGACACGGATCGTCACGGTCTTCAAATTTTCCGGCATTTTCACGAACATCGTTCGATCGGACTGTGAAAGGTATCCACCTCCGGCCTGCAGTTCGTGCGTCCTCAACCGTTTACGTCCGTGAAAGACGGTAATTCGGGATCCCGGAAGCACCCCGGAATTTTCCGCGGAAAGACGGATTCGAAGAACCTCCTTCTTCGATTTTCGATGGGTCAGGAGAACCGGTCTCCTGTTATTTCGAGAAACAACCACGTCCGGCCACCGGTCCCCGTTGACGTCCGCCCGTGCAGCGGCCATCATATCCCCCCTCAGGACCACCC
Organism: uncultured Planctomycetia bacterium; assembly: GCA_964606115.1. Classification (GTDB taxonomy): domain Bacteria; phylum Planctomycetota; class MHYJ01; order CAYXQY01; family CAYXQY01; genus CAYXQY01. The sequence continues at coordinate 2,797 of CAZSFH010000274.1, forward strand.
CGCTTTTAACGGGAGATACCGAATGGTATCCGACCGTTCGGGTTCCGGACATCAACAACCCGATTCCCCCATCCATTCGTCCCGTATCCTTTCGAGCGGAAAAGAAGTTCTGGGCAAGAAAAACATCTGCACCCGGCCTACTGTCAAACGCCGACACAATCGACCCGTATCCGGGTGAGATTTGAGCGTCACGGTTCAGCGCCCGAACCTCGAACGTCCCGTCCTCTCGTCTGACCAGCAGAACACTTGTAAGTTTATACACCGCCTGGTTTGAAGATTCTTTCAAAATCTCCCGGGTCAGAACATCTTCCAGCGACGCGTTTGCAAATTCGGACACGGAATCGAACGATTCCAAAACATCGGGAAGATGTTCCTGCAACAAACTAAATGTCCGGAACGGATAACGCGTCCCTCCTTCATAATAGGCCTCGATCAGATCGCGGTTCCCATCTTCATCAAAATCACCAACATAAAGCTCAAAAGGACGTGTTTTCGACGCTTCATAGATCGAATTCGTTCCCAGGTTGGTAACGATGTAATCCATCCGCCCGTCCCGGTTGACGTCCGTCCCCGTGATCCCGTTCCACAAC
>CAZSFH010000275.1:0-3364 GCA_964606115.1 uncultured Planctomycetia bacterium
GATCGCTATATCGGGGAATCGGAGAAACGTCTGCGGACCGCGCTCCGAAAGGTCTAAGCGATGGCTCCGATTGTTCTGTGGATCGATGAAATTGAGAAGGGGTTTGCCTCGGCCGCCAGCCGCAGTACCGACGGCGGTCTTTCGCAGCGGATGTTCGGGACGATGTTAACCTGGATGGAAGAGCACGATGAGCCGGTGTTCATCGTTGCCACAGCGAATGACATCGAAGCCCTGCCCCCGGAGTTGCTTCGAAAAGGGCGATTTGATGAGATCTTTTTTGTGGATCTCCCGGGGGACGTGGCGCGGCGTGAAATTTTCCGCATCCATCTCCGAAAACGAGATCGGGAGCCGGACCGGTTTGATCTTGACACGCTCGTGGAGGTCTCAGAAGGATTCAGCGGAGCGGAGATTGAAGAAGCGATCAAGTCGGCTCTTCACACGGCGTTCGATCAGGGGGGCTCCCTCGAAACCGAGCATCTCCTGACAGCGATGGATTCCACCTCACCGATCTCCGTCACGATGAAGGAAAAAATCGAATCCCTTCGAACTTGGGCGAGAGGTCGCTGCAAGCCGGCCGGCCGGGAGATTCAATAAGAGATGAATGCGAAAGGTGCACTAACCGGTTTCCCGATAAGACGCCCGGCGCAAGAGGAGGGGAATCAGCAGGAGCACGCCGACAAAGGCGAGTCCCACGAGAAGCACCGTGACCCGTGAGGTCCGGCCGACGTTTTTCGTTTCGGGAGATTCCGGGGCCCGCGTCGCCTGTTCGCGGTCGGGGTTGAACCCGCCGTTGAAACCAAACTCGTCCTTGACCTCACGAATCATAAACGAGTTTCGTCCCCCCCGATTGTTTTTGTCGGGGCCTTTCTCTCGTGCGTCGTACTGCTCGGCGGAATTGCGGCCGGCCGGCATCTCGTAGGTGGAAAGGGTTAAGTTTTCACGCTTGAGGACCTCCCGCGGAAAGTCCCCGTCCACGACCGTCATCGTCATGTTTTTCAGCATCTCCAGGGCGGCTTCCTTCGCTTTCTTTCGCGCTTTTTCCAGGGCCTTTCGGTGCAGACGGTCCAGCTCCTTGCCGCGCAGCCCGAGGTGCTCGCCGATGTCCAGCAGTTCCTTTTTCTTCTCCTCGAACGGATGAATCAGCCGATCGTTTTTGACGGCCAGCAGGTCGGAGGCGAACAGGTCCAGCGCGTGGCCGTTGACCCGTTCGGGATCGCGGCGGGGTTCATATCGGTTTTTGATGTTCCGGAGACGCTGCTTCCAGTTGTCGTCTTCTTTCATCTTCTTCTTTGTGGTGCCAACGATCCGGAGCGGGAGTTTGGTGGTGATGTTGTCGTAAAGCGTTTCGCCGGAGACCTGCCGGCGCACGTGCTTCTTCGGGATGTTCCGGATCCGTTTCGGGCCGTCGGTGAGGACGTAGGTGATGTTGTGCAGTTTTCCCTTGTTAAACGCCGACAGGCGCATCGGGACCACGAGGCGGTCGGTTTTGAACCGGAAGCCCATCGCCTGGACGTTGCCGTCGAAGGTGGACTCGTCCGGTTTGTCGGGTTTGACCGAGCGCTGGCCCGGTTTCGGATCCGCTTTTTCTTTGACCCCCACGCGTGCCTTGACGGCGACGAAGGCCCAGTTTTGATCGACGTAGTCCTGGACAGCCGCGTCCATGCCGTTCGGATATTTATAGCCGTGTTCGTCCATCCAGTTTTTCAGGGCCTCCGGACTGCCGGCCTCCAGCACCGCGACCTGGTACATGCCGACCGCTTCTTTGTTGAGGACCTTGATTTTGTTTCCCCCCCTTCCAAAAGAACCGCCTGCGGATTCGGATAAAGCGAATCCTTCAGTCTCTTCTTTCCATTCATAATTTCGATACGGTGCGATCACTTCCGGCGGATCAATCGCGGCGGCGACGTGTGAAAATATCTTATTCGGTACCTTACGGATTGACGGGGCTTCGGGAAAGGGAATCAGCATTCCGAACTCACTGACTTTGCCGGAAAATCCCGGGCGTACGACGAAGGATTCGACGTTGTCGCGGTAGAAGACGTACGTTTTCTGTGCCCCGACTCGTTTGATCGGGTTGTCCGCCGATGCCTGGACGGGCGGGACCATGCCACATGGATCGGATTGTGCGTTCCGGGTTAAGATCAACGAGCAGATGGTTAGGGCGAGTACTGAGAGAAGGGCGTAAGTATTTTTGAGGGGTGGTTCCGTTAAGAAGCTCATGGCGGTTCTCAGAAATGGTTCAAAATACAATTTGCTATTTATTCAAGAAGTTTTTTGTATCTCTTTTCATCTTCCAGGTTTTGTTCCTCAAGGATTTTTCGAACGGCGTCTTTTCCGTAAGCTTTTTTCCAGGCCGTCAGCCAGTCGAACACGGAAGTGTTTCGACCTCCGGGCGTCGGGTATCCGGCTTTGTTCGCCAGGCTTCGGCTTCGGAGATTGTTATGAATTCGTTGCCTGCAATTTTCATTGAAGTTCTGTTCACACCACACCATCCAGGAGAGGAGGTTTCCGGCGAGTGATCGAGCTTCGTTCTGTTTCCAGTCGATGCCGGGAATGAACAGAGCTCCCCCTTTCCAGGGGACCTGGTTGGCGTCAGGATTAAATTGATACCGTTTCAAAACGGCGGACACGACTTTCTTCCGTGCGTTCCCGTTGGCTTTGGCTCCCAGATATCCGGTGGCCAGCCGGCGGACCCGGTTGTTCTTCGCCGAGGTCCAGAGGTTCAAAAAGGTCTCGGTTTTCCACTGGAGTACCGCCGACGACAGTTTCCGCTGCATCGAGCGTTGCTGGGCCAGGACCGACAGAATCTCTTCGGCCCGGTTTTCGGCGTTGGGAATCAGCTGTTCCAGCTTCTTGCGAAAGGGACGGTTAACGGCCTGGAGTCGTCTGAGCCAGGTCCCGAAGGTCTTTTGAAGGGAGACCAGTTCGTCCACGCTCGTGGTTCGGTCGATCAGGGTCGACAGTGCCCAGGTGCGGATCAGTTTCGGGTATTGCTTTCGATTGTTAATCATGGATTTGAGGGACCGGTTGATGGCCGGATCCTCCGGCATACGGGCGAGTGCGACGAATGCCCAGCCGCGGGCCGTCAGGTCTTCACCGCTGTGGGCGAGTTTCAGCAGCGGTTGTCGTGCTTTTTCTCCCGCTTTGCTCAGTGCCTCCACGGCCTGTTTGGCGGTGTCGTGATTGTGTAGTTTCTGGATCTGCTGCTGGATGCCCACTTCGTCCGCTGCGGCCGGGGAGGAGGGAAAAGCCAAACAGCCAGCGGCGGCGAGCAGCAGCAGTCCGGCTGTTCCGGATCCGCTCTGAGAAGCCCGGCGCAAGAGGAGGGGAATCAGCAGGAGCACGCCGACAAAGGCGAGTCCCA
>CAZSFH010000276.1:0-3332 GCA_964606115.1 uncultured Planctomycetia bacterium
CCGCCCGCTGAGGGATCACTGAGTGCACGGCACCTTTTCAGACCGGGTCTAACTAATTCGAAGACCGTCTGCGATGTGCGGTTCAGTCATTCCCGGCAGGGACTCCACCCGATTCACCCGGAGGAAGCGGCGAACGTTCGTTAGCTCATTTTCCGACAGGGGCTTCGTATAACATCGACTTCGATCTTGCTTCTCCGCCGGAAAATGCATTGTTCCCCGGCCGTCGCGTATCTCAAGGCGAATATTTCCGGGAAATCCGTTGAAACCGCGGAAGTAATCCAGATAAAGAACCTCATCCACCTGCGGGTGATTACGCATCCATCTTTTTAGCTTTTCCGGTTCCTCGTACGTCTGATTTCTTCGATCTTCCAGCCGGAGAAAAGAGCCTCCCGGCCAGTGTGCATCGCCCAGAATCCGGAGGGCCGGACGATAAAAATTCCAGAGTGCTTCGCGAGAAGCTTTCGTGTCCAGACGTTCCAGATACATGTCGGCTGCAATCCGCAGCCGCCGGTTGTCCTTTTTTAATAGATCCAGAACCGGTTCCACGGGAAGCTTCATGCGCACAAGCCGTGCGGCGGCGAGCATCGCGAGCTGTGCTTGCCGATCCGATCCGTTCAGGATTCGACGGGCCGCCGTTCGATCGGACCGGATGACGGTTGCAATGCCGGCCGCCGCGTCGCCGTGTTGTATCTTTGATTTGAGGGCATTGTCTGCGTATTCAACAATTCGTTCACGATTCTTCAGCGCGTGGGTGAGAAGGTCCTTCCGGAACCAGCCCTCTCCAAGTCGGTTGACAAAAAACCGGAGACTGGAGGGTTGTTCCCAGCGTGGGATCCAGTTGGCAAGGGCGCGAGTGGTTTTCGGTTGTTCCTCGACCTTCTCTGGAAATTCGTTCACCAGCCTGCGAATGAACGTCTCCGGGGGAGTCATAGGTTCCTTGTCAGGAAAAATCTTCGACTTCCTCGAATCGTCCGGGATTTTTGGAGAAGAAAACGGATCTTCATCATGAACATAATAGATATTTCCAAGTCGAATTAGAGGGTGTAAGTGGTTTAAAGACCCTTCTCCTGCCTTGAAGACTTCAGATTTTGAGGGCGGACGTAGAACATTTTCCCCGGAGGAGAGCTTGTGGGCGTACCGGTAAATGGCGTTACGCCATTGTTCGTATCGGAGGCCTCCACATTGCACGAGGGCAATCAGGCGTATCGATCTCAAATCTCGGTCCCCGGCATCGTTCTTGAGAACGTGCCTCAGAGCGGGTACCGCGCGCTCGTCCCCCACAATTCCCAATGCCCTCGCCGCGCTCCGTCGAACGTTGCGATTTTCGTGATCGAGAAGCTCGATCAGTTCCGGTACCGCTTCGGGGACCCGGACCTCTGTATACAGGTCGACCAATCCGGCACGCTGTTCCGGGATGTTTGGTTTCGAGCGCGTCAACCACGTGCGGGCCCCGGACAGGAGCTTTTGTGTTTTTTTTCCGGAAAGTTCCGCCGTATGTTTTTCTTCTCCAAAGTGGTTCCCCGGAGCGTGATCAATCCGCGAATCGTCTTCCCGGATGACGTTGATTCGATCGGCCACCAGGCGAATCGCTTTACGCTGCAGTTTTTTATTGTCGTGTTTGAAGATGCGGAGGAGAACAGGAACAAAGAGGTCGGGGTGTTCTTCCAGTGCCACGGCGGCGTGGTCGTATTTCTCCTTTCTCACCAGATTCCGAAACAAATTCGTGCGTTGGTTCCACGGATGGCGAAAAAGAAACCGCGCCAGCACATTTTCCAGGGTTTCCTTTGGCCCTCTCAACCGGGTTGAACCATCTTTTTTCAGAAACCAGGTCCGAAGGCGTTTTCGATAGGTTTTAATTTCTTCTGAGCGTTGGAGGCGGTGTGAGAGTTCATACAGAAATCCCAGCAGTTGAGGATTGGGGACCGGTTTGTTCGAATCTCGCTTGCGAAGAAGTCGGTAAGCCGTCTCCGGATCCCGCTCAACGAGTACCCCCAACCAGTTTCTGTCGCGTAATAAAAAATGATGTACCTCCTTCGATTGCTCGTAAACTCTTCCTGGCTTCTGGTATTGAACATCAATCTGATATTTCACCTTTGAGAGGAGTTCCTCTCGGTAGTACCGAGAATGGGCTATGAGCCAGTGCTTTAACATGACAACGCGAGAAATACACGCTCTCAGCATCTTTATTTCGGCGAAGGTCAAGGAATTCTTCCGCAGGAAACCCCAAACAGCGGGTTTTCGAGGAAGAATGACGCTGAGATTCGTCGAAATAAAGATGCCCATATTCGGGTTCTTCATAAACGGGCCGTCTGCGGTGTCACTTCTCGTCAGAAACCCCCAGAAGGGGTTGCTTCCTCGAAAATCCTTGCAGCCGACCCGTTTATGAAGAACTGAGGGCGCGTATTTCTCGCGTTGTCATGTTAACTCATCCTTGATTCTTTTCTGCCGATTGTCTTCCGGGGTGGTCTTTTCAACGATGTCACGGAGCCTCCTGAACACTTCGTCCTTCGGTGGAAGGTGCTTCAGAAACGTATCGTTCGGTTGAAGGAGCCAGTAGCGGGTTATTTTTCGATTCTTCTCCAGCACTGAAAGCAACCGTTTCCATGTCGTTTCCGGCATCATCCGCTGAGGCTTTCGGTCCAGCTCACCGGTCCAGAAGTTGATGAGAAGGGGTAGGGAAGCATCCGAGGGTGGGGGTTGCCCTTCCGGCCAGGTCCAGCCGAGGTGTTTTCGCCAGTCTCGCGGTGGAACCCGAAGGTTCAATAGTTTGCCGATGAGGATGAGGTTGGACGACCTCTTCTCCGGCTCCTTGAGAGGAGGCTCCGGCCTGGATTTCTCGAACGGAAAAATCGATTGGTTTTCCTCTCCGTCCGGACCGAATAGATATGTGTGAACGGACTCAATTTGCCTCTGCCTCGTTTTGTCCACTCCGGAACAGCCCAGAAGCAACCCTGACAGTATCCATATGCATAAACATACACCGGGCCGAGAGGAAACGAGGCAAACAGACCGTCCACCGTTGTGAATGAGTCTCATAAATGACGCTGGAGTCACATGAACGAAGACATCATTTTAACCCGGGTCCGGGTGGGACGTCAAAATTCGTGGGTATTCGAGGAACGCCCCCTTACGCCAGAAGGGTGGCGATCAGTCCGGAGAGGACGATACCGTCAAACGTGCCCGCCCCGCCGATACTGGCCACGCCGGTGCTGATATCCCGGATCGATCGGAGGTGGAGCAGGTCCGCGCCAATCAGGGTGCCGAGAACCCCGGCCACGAAGGCGATCGGCGGAGCGACGGTCCGACTCGCCGGGCCGGAGCTGACGGAAGTT
>CAZSFH010000277.1:0-2202 GCA_964606115.1 uncultured Planctomycetia bacterium
TTATTTCTGCGTCGAACGGTGTTGCTTCCAGTGGCCGTTTGTGCTTTGCTCTTTTTCTTTCCCGGTGATTCGATTGCCCAGACTCGGGTGGGGGACGCCGGACATTTCCTGGCAAACGAATCCCGTATCTTTCTTTACAATCCAACCGGTGAATCGTTCACAGCGACGTTTTTCCCGATGACCTGGGGAAATGAACGGTGGAACCAAACCCATATCAAGGTGAAGATCACTGACCCGGACGGAACGGTTCTCACGAGCGGGAAACATAAACTGAAAAAAGGAAAATGGACCTTTCAATCGACGAAAGCCAAAAAAGGCGTCTACCGGGTCGAGCCGTCCGCGAGCTGGGGGTGTTACCTGACGTCCTCCCTCGACCATTCCGTGCTCTGGACGGGGGACCCGGACGCACATGCGGTAAAAGGAGAGTGGGCTATACTGATGTCGACCGTTCCTCGTCGATGGTGGTTCTGGGTGCCGGAAGACGTCAATGAGTTCCGCGTGAAATCACAGATGATCGACGGGTATGCGTCTCAGCGAGAAGACTGGTCGATCAACATCTATACACCGCGCGGACAACGAATCAAGGCCCTCGTGGGGCAGCCATCGTACCGGCCTGGTTCAAAAAAGAAAAAACAGGAGGTTACGGTCCCGGTCGAACCCGGAACGGCGGGACGGTTCTGGTCACTTCGTGCTGCCTATGGGGATTCCCATAACTACTCGGACGTAAACCTGACGTTTGAGGGAATTCCTCCTTACATCGCCCGGAGCCCGGAAGAGTGGTTTCATCCGAAAAAGGGTCGACCACCTGAAATCCCGCTCTATGACGATACGCCGTTCATCCAGGCGGCGCCGAAAGAAGAGATGATGAAGAAACGATGGCCGAACCTGAAGCATTTTTCACCGGCCCCATCCCTGGGGGATCCGGACGGAATTCAGATGCTGGGGAAAGGACGTTTTGCACTCTGGAATCCGCAAGGGCGCCGTCTCAAATTTCGCATCGGTTCGTATCTGCCCCGGGACCGCCAGGCACACGTATCCATCATTGGTCCGGATGGAAAGACCTTGATGGATGAGGATCGTCCGATCGAGCATGTTCACGGTGACGATGAACAGCCCGAGGTCCCTCTGGAAATGGGAAAAGGTGTCGCAACTGGATCCGTCACCGATGCGTATCGGTGGTTTCTTTTCACGTATCCGGCGACCCCGCTGGTGATCACACCGAGGAAGGGGAATACCGCCGTGGAAAACTGGTCGAGCTTCCGGTTTACGGCGGGTGTAGCGAGGAACTGGTATTTCTACGTACCCGAAGGAACCGAAACCTTTTCCCTGCAGTACAGGGCAAAGCATGAAACGGATAAAATTGATATGCAGGTATGCGCTCCGAACAAGGCAGTGGACCGTTTGTACGGGAGAAGCGGAAAGACGAAGGTGAAGGTCCCGGAGGAACTGGACGGTAAAATGTGGTACATCCGGCCGAAGATTGGGGAAGGTACCCGTATACGCGGTGACGGGCCGCCGTATCGATATCAGCAATCTCCCATCACCGTGCGGTTAAAAGGGGTACCACCGTATCTCGCGCCGACCTGGGAGCAGTGGTTTGATCCGAAGACCCCGAAGCGTCCCCTGGAACGTCGTTCAAAGTGAACGGTATCTATTCTTCAAGAGGAATGTAATGTTTTTTCCGCGCTGTCGTGTTTTCACCGTTTTGTTCTTGATGCTCGGTCTGGTAACCGGGACCGTGATGGTCCATGGAGAAGAACCGGACCCGGATGATCCCCGACCTCTTGAATTGACGGAGCAAACAGTTCATCGATATCGGAACCATATCCGGCCGTCCGAGAAGGAACGAAGATACCTGAAAATCGGCTGGCGTCCAACGTTCTGGCAGGCCGTGGAGGAGGCGCAGGAAAAGAAAAAGCCCATCCTCCTCTGGGCGATGAACGGGCATCCGCTCGGGCACACGTGAAACAATGGCGTCATCGGCCGGCAGTCTGTCTGGTCGAAAGAGGAAATTCAGAAGATAGCCCTGAAATGGTTTGTTCCCGCCGCGGATGAAGTCCATCGGCTCCAGTCCTGTGATTCCCCCGAGTGCCGCCTTTTTCAGAAGATTGCAAAGCAGGATCAATCGATCAATCCCGGACCGACGAGCACCAAACAGGGTATCTGGGCGGCGACGCCGAACGGTAAGCTGCTGGGATCGAT
>CAZSFH010000277.1:2212-3283 GCA_964606115.1 uncultured Planctomycetia bacterium
CCCACGTCAAAAAGATGCTGAAAAAGGCGCACCGGAAATGGAACGAACTGTCGGATGACCAGCGGCTCCGGAAGGACGATCCGAAAAAGAAAACGAAGGATGTTCACCGGATGGAAGACCAGTACCCGGACGACGGACTCGTGCTGTCCGTGTATTCTCGGGACCTGAATCGGAACGTAAAGCCGTCAAACTGGAAAGCAAACGCCTGGAATAGCGATTTTGCCTGGTTTCGGCGATCCGAAGCACGAAAATTACTGCCGGAGCGGTTGGAACAAGGACAAGAACATCGGGTTCCGAAAAAAATCGTGCACCGACTCGCGCGGTTTCACCTGATCGATAACGTCCGCGGTCAAACACGGCCGTATCCATCCGAGGCGGTCCGAAAAGCCCGTTTGACCTCCCGGGTGCTCGATACGGACGGATCCCGGGTGACGATTCGCTTCACCGGAACCACGAAGACCCGGCTGACGGGAACATGGTCGGTCTGCGGTTTTGATGATCGCAACCAACCGAAGGAACGCGAGCGTGGTTATCACGCCAACCTCCGGGGAAAAGCCGTGTACAACCGGACATCGGAAGCGTTTGAGACGTTTGAACTTTTGGCTGCAGGCCGCCGCTGGGGAGGGACACAGTACAACGGCCGGTGCAAAGACCTTGAACCGGCACCGATGGGGGTGTATTTCACATTCGCCGAGAACACATCAGAGCAAAAAGTCGCCCCGGCATTTTTCTGGAAGTATCAATGGTAAGTCGAAGGTGCTGGAGAGTGCATGTCGATGGATGATCGGCGGAAGGACGGATTCCGGGTTCACGCCGTCCGGGTCCCGTCGCAGTCGGGATAGCGAGGACATCCCCAGAATTTTCCGTACTGTCCTTTTCGCATCTGCATGGTTTCCCCGCACTCGGGGCAGTCCGGGGCGTCGGACTGGAATTCCTCAAGCGTCATGTTCGGTTCGCCGACGGGTCGCTTTCCGTCGCATTCCGGTTCGGCGATACAGTGATATACGGTTGAGGATCGGCCGTTCTTTTTGACCATCTTTCGTTCGCACTCGGGACATTCATAGGACTTTG
>CAZSFH010000278.1:0-3277 GCA_964606115.1 uncultured Planctomycetia bacterium
TCTGACCGAAAATACGGCCCGCTGAGCGTGCGCCACCTTTTCAGATGAGGTCTAAATAGCGAACTGTCTCATGTAATCGTGATGATCCCGTCCTTTTCGGATTTTGTAAGTTAGCGAGAACCAGAGTCGGTACAATTTTTACGTAATTCAGAGGTGCTGGTATGATTGGTGAGAGTAAGATAAAAGAGATCCTGCGTCCGGAACAAATGGCTTATCTCGAAAGGCTCCACAACGACCACGCGAAACTGTTTATCAGGGACGCCGTGGAGACAAAAATAAGAGACGTTGCAGGTGACGAATACGAGTGGGGCCCGGACGAGGATTCCGTCGGCAGCGGTCAATAAAAAAAGCCTGAGCTACGTGTTGCATACAGGCCGGGGAGAACTGCGAACCTCTATGGTAACCCCGTAACTTCCAGGGCTTTCTAAGTAGACCCTGCCTGAAACGGTGACCTAAACCTCACCGGGTGCTCCGAGGTGTCATATCTCCTCAAAAACCGCTCAATATGGGGTTTATTCATCCATGTTCCGTGCAGAGTTCACTCAGGGCTCACTGAGTGCGCACCACCTTTTCAGACCGGGTCAAACAAATCCGGGCGTTTATTCCAGGATCATTTGAAGAAATAAATTTTGCCTGTGCGATAAAGAACTATGAACGACCCCGAATCAAAAGAGTCGGAAGAAGTGTTGTTCATGATTTCAGAGGAAGAGCAGCAGGGATCTTCTACGGGGGTTCGTGTTTTTTTCTGTTCTTTTTTTGCTGTCTTACTGCTTTTTGCGCCGAGGGATTGGTCTGTTTGGTACTCTTTGATTCTTCGATGGGCGTTCATGATGGAATTCCTGTTTTTAGCTTATACCGCCCATCAAATGGGGGGTATATTTTGACGGGTGCCACGCTTTCCATGGCGATTCTGTATAATCCAATCATTCCCATCGACCTGGACCAGACGGTTCGCATTATTGTTGACTATGCAGCAGCCGGACTCCTGTTTACCATGATATATCAATTTCTCCGTACCGATTCGAAATGGGAGCTGAGTCGACATGAAATTGACTGAATTTGCGCCAATTTAAGCGCGAAGTACGGGGGCGGTCTGAGTGTACCTTGATTCTGCTTTGATAACCTGCATCGTTTGAAGGAGCCTGCTGGAGCTATTCCGGTGTTTCCAGCCCGATCAAAATCCTTTCATCCCTCGCACGAAATTTGTACTATTGCAACTTGGTGAGTAGATTTGTGGGCAGGTCGTCTCAAGTAGACCGCATTAAGCTAACCTCCGGGGGGAGATTCCTTATAGATAAGTTGAATTAAAGATCATCTGAACCACGCATTCGAATATTGAATTCATGGGTAAGCAGGACGAAACAAGTAAGAAGTGGATATACACGAAAACGTTCTCAATACTTTCCTTTATTTCAGCTTCGGTTTATCTGTATTTATTCCTCAAGGGGGTGCGGGTCTTCAATGGTGGTTTGCTGGAGATAACGTACCTGATTCTGGAGTTGGGCGTATTGACACTTTTTGGAGGCCTTGTTGGATTTGGGATTGATAAGTTTCGCTATTATTTCCTGTATAATTAGGTCCCATGACGGATGAGCTGATGCATCTCGTGAAAAACGCGACAAGCGGGAAGCGAACGCCCGTTCGTCGGTTCCTTAACGGCCTGAAAGAATCGTCGGTTCTCGTTCCGATTCATTCGCCGGACTCGGATACCGTTTCCTCGGAGGGGAAGTCCGGGTCCCACAAAGAGGTGTCCGTGGAGGGAGAGGGAAAGCTCCGGCCGCGGATTTTGAAGACAGAAGCCGGTGTTCCATTTCTCCCGCTCTTCACGCATCTTTCATTTCTTGAAGCGTTTCGTGACCGGATGAGTGAGGGGGATTCTTCGTTTCAATTTGAACAGTGTGAGCTGCCGGGTCCAGACGGGTTGAAGCTGGCGAACCGGTTAAGGGAACGGGGGGTGATTGATGGGATTATATTTAACATGTATCAGAAAACTGAAGTCAAGGTCTTCAACGAGGAAGTGAAACAGCTGGCCAATGACAAAGCGGTGCCGCTCAAGCAGCAACTTCTTGGTGAGGACGTCGGTGAGGGAAACATGCATGTCGTTCCACCACCGCAGACGACCGTTCCCGATGCCTTCACGGAAACGATCCGGGAATACGTTCGAGACCAACCGGAGCTGGAATCGTCCGACTGGGTATGGGGGCTCAATCCGGAAGTGGATAATCGACCGCACCTGATTGTCAACCTGGAGACCTGTGGTAACGAAGTGGAACATGAAAAACACGTAAAACAGCTGAATCAGATCCTGGAAGGTTCCATTCCGGATCCGGGGTTCATCGAGGTGGTTTTCGATAAATCCTGGGGATAAATAGACCTCATCTGAAAAGGTGGCGTGCACTCAGTGATCCTTCAGCGGGGGTCTGCACGGAATAGCGTTGTTAATTCCTCCTCGGCGATGCACTGACGGCATCGCCTGCGGCGGACTCCGCGCTCTTCGGTGTAACTCGTTTCGCTGACGTTGTGGGGGTTTTTCAACAGCCTCCTAGACCGGAGGACACCACGAACAGGACGTGACTTTTTGCTACAACATTTTTTCTCAGGGTATTCTCCTCGAAATACCCTATGGAAGCCCTCGTCCAGAACTTTCCGATTCTGATCCCTTTTCAGGTGAGGTCTTTTTAATGAAGCCAAGACACCGTTGTCACCATTGGGCTGAACTTCCTGCCGGTGTGTTCTGTCATCCGAACGGAGAATGATCAGGCATGGTGGTCCGGCGGGGAATACCAGGGGTTCCCCCGGGCTGCGTTTCGTTCAAGGTCGGCAGTAATTTGTGCTCCAAACAATACAATCCCCGCGGCGATCTCAAGACTCACCAGAACAACGACGATCGTTGCAATCGATCCATAGAGTACGTTGATCATTGAAAGATGAGTAAAATAGTACATCAATCCCCGGCGAGTGAGGTCCCACAGAACCGCAGCCACTAAGCCTCCGACAAACGCCCGGCCGAGGCCGACCGAACGGACTGGAAGGACTTTGTAAAAGGAGGCGAAGATAAGCGCAAGTCCTATTAAGGTTATCAAGCTGAAAAGGATTCCGGAACCCCCGACGGCTTCCCATGCATCCACCGGTATCGCAAAACCTTCTTCCTGCAGTTCCCCCGTCAGTATGGATAGAAGTGTGAGACCAAACAGTGAAAGGCCAAGAACTGCTATGTATAAATAGGGAAGGAGGACGGACACCCAGAACCGTCGCTCCGGCTGATCCCGGTCATGGA
>CAZSFH010000279.1:0-3263 GCA_964606115.1 uncultured Planctomycetia bacterium
CGTTATGTATAAAGGTCCGCTTCCGCACGCCTCCGCCCGGCTTGTTTCGAAACGTGCGATCCGTTCCGCGCCCTTCCATCGTTTCTTTGAACTGAAATGTTTTCCGGGGGCCTCGTCTCCTTTCGTCTTCAAACTCCTCTTCGAAGACCACCTCGCTCTGATCCGGCTCCACGTTCAGGTTTTCGTTCAGCACGTCCAGGAACATCGGCAGAAGCTCAACCCCCACCAGATTCGATTTCTTGCATCTGAACACCACCAACTTCAAACCGGTCTCATCGTACTGAAGGGTGTTTGATGGATATTGGAAACGGGGTTCCGGCTGGATCTTATCTCCTATCCAGTTGACCAGCCCGTTTCCGAGCGGCCTCGGAGGGAAGGGGAAGAGAAATTATTTTTATTATTGAACATCCCCCTACCACCCAAAGGGATTCCAGTACCAAGTCTTACCCATTTTTTTCAGAACAACAATCAGACGATTTCCCTTAACTGTTCTACTTGTGCCTCCTCCGGTAATCTCCTCAAGTTTTTTAACAGCAGTTTCGCTTCCTTTTAATTGAAATGAAACGTGGATCTCTTCCTTTTTTTGAGCCTTTTCAGGTCGGTTCTTTTTATCTAAAGACGATACAGAATAATAAATCTTTTTTTTGATATCGAATTGAACGGGCTCTGTATCAAGCGATTCAAGATGAACTATCAAATTTTTTAACTGAGATAAATCCTTCTTGATCTCATCCGATGTTTTAAGATCCTCCGGATCAACAGGATCGCCGTCGTCTAAAAGATGTTTGATAATTTTTTCTTTATCCTGCTCTTTTATAGCCTTTTTGATTTTATCAAATTCTGCTAACCCTTCTTTGATCAAATCCTGGATCTGTGGCTGTTCGCTTTTACCAACCTGCTTAAAACCTTCCGTACCAATCTTATTCGTTTTGTGCATTCTTTCAATTCCCCTGTCAATACCCTTAGTATCTGACATCTTTTTGTTTTTAACATGTTGCTCATACAGGTTCATCAAATTTTTTTTCAACTTATCGGAAACAGAAGGATGATTGTGTCTGGTATACTTGAAATGCTCCAGATTTTTGTAATTTCGTAAGGTTTCAATGCTTAAAGCAGATTTCATGTATTTTTTTACCTCTTTGTTTTGAATTTTTGAGATATAATTTTTCACCTTCGTTCTCCAATCTTCGAAACCTGCGGTTGTGTAGGCCTCTAACACATACACCATAATTCCGTCAAGCGGATGATCTATAATACTCGCTCCAAATACCTTCCTTGTAATCCTCTCTTTTTCAAGACGTTGAGTCCAGTATGATTTTGACGCCATCTTTTTGAGAAGTGACCGTGCTGCTTTATTCCCAGTTCTGCTCATTGCCGCGAGTGCTCGAAAAAATGCTGTCAAACTATCAAACTCACTCATTGTCAAATCCCCTTTAAAAACGCGCTTATTGAACCATGCATTTAATATTTGCACGTCTTTTTTATTTCCTATATAGCCAATCATTTCAATCACTCTAGCGCGAACTAAGTGTTTTTTGTGTTCTTTCTCCAACAACCTATATAATTTCGGTTTGGCTTTTGGGTTTGCCGCCGGGATTAGACCCAAAATGTCATTCTGATCTCTGGAACCTTTATAAAATGCTAATCCCAATGTCTCCTTAATGGTAAGCGTATTTATGTCTTTGTACTCTTTGTCTTGGCCTTTCAATTGCATGTAAGGAAACAGACCGAAAAAGAAAATCGCAAGACCAAAAATAAGCTTCGTGGTTTTCATTTTCATCTCCTATCGATTGAAACAATGTGGATTATTGATCGTAAGGGTCAACGTCCGAACTCTTTAACTCGTTCTGGTTCGCGGTAGGTAGAGCTGTATCATGCATAATGTGTCTCGCCTTATGTCCCCTATGAATAAGTCCTTGCAAATGGCCTAACTCATGCACAATTGTATTTCCATTTCTCCTAGTCCAATCGATTAACATCTGGTTTCCAGATCCTATACCCTCAGCAAAACCAATCTTCGTTCCAACAGTATCTAGATTACGAAGAAGACGAACATTCCATGGATTTGTGAAAAATGAAAAATGCGCCTCGCGCATTGCATCCGAAGTGCATGGATCGCACCGCGGTGCTGAACGAGGAGTCGCGTTGAATTGAGAAAGACTGCTGACATTTAACTGAATTAAAGCTCGCCAGTCCGTTTTCGAGTTTTTCCGTAACGCCAATCTTGCATTGTTGTTAAAAGCTGTTTGTACAGCTCATGCAGTAACACCCCCAGGTATTTGGTTTGAGAACTGAACATCAAGATTATATGTTTTTATGTGTTGGATTCTAAATTCCCGGATTCTATTTTCTTCCTCACCATTAGGTTTGTTATCATCATTTCTGTCACAATAATATTGAATCATCGCATCGTTAGTATCAGAAGCTTGTAATGTTCGGTTCGCATTCAATCCAATTCCCTCCTGTAATCTTTCATTGAAACCATCTGTATCCCATATTATCCAACGAATGGGTTTTTGATCTGCACCCAGACCAATCAATTTCCAATGAAATGTCCCTCCAACTTCATAATGTTCCAGTTGTAAATCTGATTTCGTTGGCAGTAACGGTTCCTGAGGAGCAGATGTTCTCTGAGCATGAATTTCAGCCGTATCAAACGAAATCATTTCAATTTTGAAACCATGAGTTATCTCAGATTTGCTAAGCTTTTTATCTCGATTTTCATCACAACCGGCCCGAACCCGGAATGTGATTGAATTCTTGGGTTTATCCCCTTTAAAGCTTAAAATAGGCTTTTTCCCTAAAAACGAACCACTCTTTGGGGCAACACCAACCCCTGAGACTTTATATCTCAAATGTCTTTTACACACTTTTTTTGATGGAGAGGTACTGATTTTAAGCTCGACCTTTTGTTTCGGGCAAATATAAAGGGTTTTATCTTCTATTCCACTAACAGTTACGGATACACTACTTATTTTTTTTATTGACCCGGTTAAAGTATTGATTGAACAGATTTCTAAATTATCCGTATCACTATCCGAATCTCCATTATTCGAATTATTCGTAACGATCAACTTGAGTTGATGAGATCCAGAACTAATTTTTGAGACATCCAATGAAAACATGATACTTCCTTTTTTATTCGTTTCCTTAAAAATCGTCTTTTTACCGTCCAATATTACTTTCCAGGTCACAGATTTTATCGGGTTCTCAGTTTTATTTCCATCTTTGTCCAGAAACGTCGCATCCCCCATAAACTTAAC
>CAZSFH010000280.1:0-3232 GCA_964606115.1 uncultured Planctomycetia bacterium
ATTGCGTAGTTGTTGTTGTTCGCATGTACTGTTGTGTCAGGTTTTTTACGAGGCCTCCTGACAACCTCGGCACGCTTCCCTTCTCCTCATTACAGCGGTCGAATCCCTTCGCCCCCGTATAAGGACGAGCAATTTTTGAAAGACCAAAGCAAAAACGGTGTCCTGATTGAAAATCCGCCTATCCTTTTATTGTACCGCTCTCGAGGGACCCCTGTCAAGTCATAACCCGTTTTTTTAACTATCCTGCCGGCATCAGATCAAGGGTAATTCCCCTGAACACGCGATAAAACGTGCCCTCAGGGTTTTATTCCGTCGATGCGGCTATCAGGGAAGGCGGTCAAGCAACTCCTCCCTTGATTCGTGTTCCTGCATCAGAGAGCGCAGGGTTTGTATCGATTCTCCCGGGCTTCTCTTCAGCATCTGGCGGCGGAGGCGAGTGATTTTGTCGTACGTGTCCGGTTCATGAAGTTTCTCGTCGTTTCTGGTTCCACTCGCCTCGATATCGATGGCGGGGTAGATGTTTCGATCGGCGAGATCTCGATCCAGGACCAGTTCACTGTTACCGGTCCCTTTAAATTCCTCAAAAATCACACGGTCCATCTGGGAACCCGTATCGACCAGTGCCGTCGCGAGAATCGTAACGGAACCGCCTTCCTCCACGCTTCGCGCGAGACCGAAGAACCGGCGCGGAATTTCCATTGCCCCCGCGTCGATCCCCCCGGACATGGTTCGTCCGGTGTCTCCGGAGCCGGCCAGGTTGTGCGCCCGGGCCATCCGCGTAAGGCTATCCACCAGAACCACGATATCTCGCCCGCATTCCAGCTGGGCCCGAATGTGCGACATCATCAGTTCCGTCAGGTTCACGTGATCCTCCACGGACTGGTCATTCGAGCTGGCAATCACCTTCGCGGGGGTATTTCGGCGAAACTGCGTCACCTCCTCCGGACGCTCGTCCACGAGAAACACAACGAGTTCGGCCCCCGGCGCATCAGCATCGATAGCGGTCGCCAGCTGTTCCAGAATCGTGGTTTTGCCGGCTCGAGGCGGTGAAACGATCAGGCCCCTTGTTCCTTTTCCAATAGGAACAAACAGATCCACCATCCGCATACTAATTTCGCCGGAAGCGGTCAGGTCAAACCGCTCCCTTGGTTTCAGCGCGGTCAACTCTTCAAAATCCGTTCGCTCCCGGAACTGTTCGGGATCCATGCCACAAACCGAGTCGATCTCTTCAAGCTTTAATCCTTTGTTGTTCCGGGACACCGGCCCTTTGAGAGCGGCACCCTCGCAAAGGTTATAACGGTTGACAAACGATTTCGGAACGTAAACGTCGTCGTCCCGACGCTGAAGTGAATGGTCCGGGTCCCGCAAAAAACCGGCACCGCTGTTGATGGTTTTTAACCAGCCCTCTGTTTTTTTGTTGCTGTCTGACGTCGACATACTTCACTCGTCTCAATGAATTCGATTCTGTACGGTCTTCCTGAACTGTTCTCTCAGGCGATGATTCTTCTCCGCGTCCACCATCACCTCGATGACCCTGGAGCCCGGCTTCCCGATGGCGGACCGGAAGCATTCTTCAAAGGAATCGGGCGTCTCCACACGATCATATCCGATATCATACAGGTTAGCGGCCTCCGCGAATTCCAGGTCGTGAGGGGTTTTCATGTACTTCGAAAACGGAGGATCGTGTGCCTCGATCGGAAGCATGTGGAAAATCCCGCCTCCACCGTTGTTGATAACAACAATGGTCGCTTCCAGGTCGAAACGGTTCAGCGCAAGGAGGCCGTTCATATCATGATAAAAGGCGAGGTCACCGGTGACAAGGGCAAGGGGACGATCCGTGGCGCTCCGAATCCCGAGAGCGGTGCTCGAGATACCGTCAATACCGCTAGCTCCCCTGTTTGCGTGGACACGGACCTCCTTTGAACGGGGTTGTCCGAAACGATCGAGATCTCGAACCGGCATGCTGTTTGACACAAACAGATCGGCGCCATCCGGCAGTTCCTTCAGCAAACGCATCATGTAAGCCCCTTCGAAATCAGGTTCGCCCAGAAGCTCCTTCGCAACAGTAAAGGTTTCCTCCTCGGCATTTCTACAGATTTCCAACCAGTTTTCGTTTCCCGCCGAGGAGTCCAGCCGGTTCGCCAGTCCTTCAAATAAGGTCTCCGGTCGAGCCACGATTAGTTCATTTGCTGAAAACGTATCATCCGACCAGGTACGATCCGGACGGACCAGAACCTGCTTCGTCCCGGCGTCGGCAAGCACCCGGGTGATCCGCTTCGTGGTCGGGGGCGCACCGGTTCGAATCACAACGTCCGGTGGTCCTCCAGCGTGTTCAAGAAAGGGCTCCGAAAAGAATCCGTCATAACCGCCGATCACAGGGGCGTGTTCGGTCCATGGCCCGAACCGAAGTCCGGACACCGGATCCGCTGCGATCGGAATGCAATGCGCGGCGGAAAAGGAACACATTGCGTCCCGATCATGCTCGGAAAACGGTCCCGGGCCGGCGACGACCATTGCTCGTTCCGAGCCGGAGAGGTGATCTGACAGTCTTTGAACAGCATTGTCGTCCGGGGTTGGAGTGGAAGCCTGAAACGTGATCTCCTCGTCCGTACGGCGCTGCTCAGGCTCGCTCAGGCTTTCGGGAGAGGATTCCGAACTCTCCACGGGCGCGAGTGGCTTCCGGAAGGGTATGTTGAGATGCACCGGTCCCGATGGGACTGCGATGGATTCGGCGACCGACCGTGCCGCGAGACGACGCAGGGCCTTCAGTTTTCGCTCATCCGGCTCCGGTTCGGGAAGGGTCCGGCTCCATCGTACGGCGTTTCCGAAAAGGTCCGTCTGATCGATCGTCTGATTCGCACCGCTTTCACGAAGAACCGACGGA
The DNA here is from genome assembly GCA_964606115.1 of uncultured Planctomycetia bacterium. GTDB lineage: Bacteria > Planctomycetota > MHYJ01 > CAYXQY01 > CAYXQY01 > CAYXQY01. The sequence continues at coordinate 2,885 of CAZSFH010000280.1, forward strand.
CGATCGGCGGTCAGGACCAGCATCGGAATTCCCGCGTGATACGCTTCCACCACCGCCGGATGAAAATTAACCGCGGCGGTGCCGGACGTGGAGATAACCGGTGTCGGCCGGTTCTGATGCCGGGCGCGTCCGAGGGCGAAATATGCACCGCTTCGTTCGTCCAGGTGGGAAAAAACCCGCAGTTCATTTCGCCGGGACGCGGCGGTGATAAGTGGGGTGGACCGGCTGCCGGGCAACAAACAGACGGAGGTGATCCCCTGACGGATCAACTCGTCCACGAACGTTCGAGCCCATAACATGTTTTGATTGGAAACGCTCATTGGATTGAGTGCTCGAGTATGATCAGGA
>CAZSFH010000281.1:0-3230 GCA_964606115.1 uncultured Planctomycetia bacterium
GAGGATACGCCATTTTTTATTCAACTTCCAATCCACAACTTTCGATTATATCTCATTTTTTGGCACCATAACGGTCTAACAACTCTGCAAAGATGACCGTTGCACAATTTGCTTTTAAGTACAAAGCAGGCCATCCCCGAAGATTGTTTAGTGAAGCCAATTCAATACGTTCTATGTCTTTTTCCACTTGCTGATAAAATGACTTTGCCTTCGTTGCTTTAGCCAGATCAAACAAACCAATGATCTCTCCGGTATGACGGCTCCACTTACCGTTCTCGTTTTCCGATTTTGATGCGTCTGACAACAGATCGCTTCTGTATTTTTTGTACAAGGAAAGAACGGTCTCGTCAGAAACTTTCTCCATTAACGCTTTGTCAAAATCCTGAAAATCTTTCAATTTTTCTATTTCATCTGCTCGTAATAATTCATTAATAGTATTTTCTAATGAAACTTTTTTGGATCTTTTTTTATCTTCAGAATAACTTTGTGTGTATAAAATCCCTTGTGCACCAAAAATCACCAAGACCAGAATGAAAAAATTTCTAACTGAATATCTCATCGTATCAACCGTGAAAAATAACAAAAGAAAACACGAAATAGCTCAATGTAAATCCCTCCCTTATTCTTTTTCAAGAATTCTACTTATCATCAGACTCATCTGATGGTGGCCATTTGATACTTTCTTTTAAAATGAGACTACCTCTTCTTAACTGATATTCTCCCGCTGGGGCTTTCAATCTCGCTTTAAGTTGACCTCCATCCTCAAAAATTGGTGATTTAGAAACATGATATGTCCCATTCTTTTTCTCATCCTTATTTCGTGCCATTTCAAGAAGTGAAACGCTCCCTTCTTTTAAATGTGGATATACCTTTTTCGATAACCGATCATTCTTCCTTACCACTTTTTTTAACATATCTTTAATAGAAATAGTTTTTTTAATCCATTTTTTTGTCCTGGCTTCAAAGTCTAAATTCTTTGACATATCTATTTCTGTCGTTTTTATGTCTCTCTTATAACTGATCAATGTTTCAGGTCCCATTTTTTTTCTCAAAACCCATAACTTATTTTTTCTTTCCTCATAGGAAAGCCCCTGTTGTCTCACACGATCTAAATAATAATCTTTATTCAATACATTATATACATAAAGTGTTCCCCCTAAAACATTTCCTTTATTAAAAGAGCTCACTTCAAACGAAAGATTTGTCCCATGATTATATCTTCTTTTGTGTAAAATATTGTTGTTCTTTACATATTTCAACATCAATGAACGTTCTTCTTTAGCCATATCTGGAAGACCCTTTACATCAAATTGTATTTTCTTTCTCCTTTTTTCTTTTTTCTTCGTCTTTAACACCTCTTCCAACAAAATCGGAATTCGGTAAACATGATCCGTCTTCTTCCCTTGAATAGTTTCGAACTGTTTCTGAAATTGCAATTGATTTTTCCCGGGGATCCGAAATGTATAATGCAAGTTGGTGTGTTCCCCAAGTGTCTCAATATTATAATCAAGACCAACCCCCGCTTCACAGGTACAACTATCGGTAACGAGGATTCTATACACCGAATACTTATCAATCAAATTTTCAATTATATTCTCACCACAATCCGATTCATCCTTCTTTCGCGCCCATAGTTTACGTACCGGATGTGGCTTATATCGTCCATTTTCAGTTTTTCTCAAAAATATAAGCTCAATGATCGCTCCTTTTTTAACACCTTCACATCCTTGCTCCTGTAACTCATTATTTTTGTTGAAATAATGGGCACTTTTCTCTTTCTTGGCCCTTTTATATATTTCTCTGTAAGCACTGAAAGGAATTTTGTTTCGATCATTTTGACTCAACTCATTCTTTTCCTGTGCTGTAAGTGCTAAAATCTCGGCCTCTCCACCAATAAACCCTTCATCCAGAATGTTCGTTAAGAATGTGATTGCAATACCAAGAAAAGAAAGTAAAGCCCACATATGAATTCGTTTGTTTTTCCACATTTCCCTTATCTCCATAAATAAAGTTGAATCAAGATGTCAGACTGACTACAATAACTCACGAAAACAAATTTCAACCTTCAGGACCAACTGATCTCAAGGACTCAACGGATGTCAGGATCAATGTCTAATTTTTCTCCCTTTATAAATACATCCCTTTTAAAATCCCAAAAGTATTGGACAATATGTTGCCGATCAGGAACGGGCTGTATTTCAGTGGTAACGGTGAAATCAGTAACTAACTCCATTTTTCGCCCCACCCTCATCCTAGTAGTCAATTCCTGATTAGGAAATTTCTGTGTACTTCTTACAGAATTCTCTTGAAGAGTCTTCCAAAACTTTGTGAGCTTTGTGCTACCATTACTAAAATATATATCTCCTATGGATTGAAAAACCCCTTTTCGATTTGTTCCTATAGATTTTTCACCAAACCAAAAGTCAGACGTAGAAGGTAGGTCAGAAACCCTTTTTATATCTTTAGAATCAATTTTAAACCCCCTGAACTCAGCCTTTCCAAATACTTCATTTTTATTTTTGTTTTGTGTTTCTTTGAATAAGCTAAATAATGATGCTATTATCTTTTTTGTACTCAGAGCAATTCCGATCTCAGGAACCAATACCGATGCTATTGCCTCAGATAATGCCACGATAAGTGACTGCACAGGATTCGAAACTACTGCTGAAGCCTTTATTTCTCTATCAATTGCTAAATTTCCAGATATATCTTTTGTGTCTACTTCTATATCAAATCTTCTACTCTGTGGATCCAAATCCATAACAGGCACGGTTTCTATTTCTTTATTTTTTTGATATGATATATAAAATGAGGCAACTCGAGTTACCCTTGAACCCACTTGTGCCCAAGCAACGCTCCCAGAATCTTCATAAGCAAAAGCATTTACTCCCCCCCTTGCCTCATACTTACCACTCGTTGATGATTTTGCTAATGCCCTAAGAAATTCTCTTCTTACAAGGCTTATGGCATCCATCTCATCAAACTCTCCCTTTGAAACTTTCTTGGGATTCTGTAAGGTTTTTTCTTGATCATCGTCAGTTAAGGTTTTAGAAATGTCTCTCAATGTTGACTCTTGTCTTTTTAATTTTTTATGTTTATTGATATAACCTTTCTTTAATTTTTCATTTTTAAAATTATTAGAAGGAAACCCAGTATAATTATCGTTTTTCTTAAGCTTAATGTCAGGATTATTCTTTTCTCCAAACTCAAGAACTGGTCCTATTTTCGCA
>CAZSFH010000282.1:0-3178 GCA_964606115.1 uncultured Planctomycetia bacterium
GCTTCTGGTGGGTTCCGACGAGTTCATTGACGAAGCTCTGGAGACCCGTAAACTGTTCGGCGGGGGGATGCGGCAGTCCGGCGTGCTGGCGGCCGCTGGGCTGGTGGCGCTCGATCAGATGCGTGACCGCCTGTCCGAGGACCACCAACACGCAAAAAAGATCGCCCGAACCCTGCACAATTGCTTCGGCGTACAGATCGAGCCGGATCACGTCCAGACCAACATCGTCATCTTCAGCGTGGAAGAGTTCGACAAAACCGCCGAGCAGGTGACAAACGACCTCGCCGACCACGGACTCCGGTCGCTGGCCCGGGACCAACATCGCATCCGGTTCGTGTTCCACCGACACATCACCGACGAGGATTGTGAGCGGGCCTGTGACGTTTTGACCTCATACTTTGCCGGATAATCGCCCGACGGAAAGACGGAACTCCTGAACGAACTCCAGGAATGCGGGTTTGCTCCTCCTTAACCTTCTTCTTCATCAACATCTTCATTTACGTTCCGGAGGGTCTTTACAGAAGCACCGTTAAAAAGACCCGGTCTGAAAAGGTGCCGTGCACTCAGTGATCGCTCCGCGCGCAAAGGAATCGTCCCTGCCCCCTTCCTGAACATAAGATCTTTCGAACGCGTTGATATTAAATCGTATTTATAGAGAATGAAACTCGAACCGTTTAGTGGGGCCCGACGATGAACTGCATCCCCCCGATCATTTTTTTACAGGATAGAACCCATGGGCTACATTCATTCCGTCTGGTTCGTACCACCCAACAAACAGGAATTACTCGATCCCTACCGTCAGTACGAACAAGCCGAGCAACTGCAAGAAGCTCAATCATTCAGCGTAACGCTCGCTTCCATTGTCGTATCAGGAGATCACGAAGGCATCTGTCGCGGAGACAATGACCTGCTGGTGACAAGCCGTTCCTCCGTCGGAACCCAACCGAGAGTCGAACGGATTCACACGTTTCAGGAAGGCGTACCGATTGGAAAACCGATCCGTAACCTCTTTGCAAACAGCATGTTTGTGACGGATGACTATTCCGGCACCGAACGATTGTGGCTGGAACTGAACGCCCTGGAAATTGATACCGATGACGGTGCTCGCCGAAACGCCGTCCAGAAGTTCAAGACCCTGGCCCGCAAAGCGGGTGCGGTCTACCCTGCGCTGATCCCGTACACGTTCAGCGCACAGGCCGTTGTCGAAATCGCGGAGACCATCCTGTCCGCCTTCGAGGAGGACGAATACCTGGTCCGGCAATCGTTCGACTTACATCCCGGCGAAACCGCCCGGGGCGAACTACCGTTGCAGACCGGATCCTACGTGGTCTTTGACCACCAGATCAACGAACCGGAAAAGTACGTCCTGGATCAGAGTGGACTGGTGACGTCCCGAAACGGCGAAGAACAATCCGGGAAATCGTACGCCGTGTTCAACGTCAAAGCCGAACACCAGCTCCAGCGAGAGCACGTCCAATCTCAGAAAATCGCCACCCTGCTCAGCCAGATTCGATCCGGTAACAGCAACACTCCCAAACAAACGATTGAGTTTTTAAACGAAACCCTCGAAGGGTACTCGAACTTCAAAAAATTACAGCGATACAAAGAACTGAAAAACCAGGACGAAAAAACCGAGGCGATGAACGACCGGATAAAACAAATAAAAAAGAATCCGGAACTTCAACCGTTCCTCCCCGATGAACCCGGAACAAACACCCCATAATCACGATCAAGAACGTCTTTCAGGCGCATAAATCAACTCCCTGCCGCGATCGAAATCATCTTTATCGCCGGCCCGAGGGGCCGTCACAGAAACCCTGAAAGCTCCCCGGGTCGAAAAACGGTGAACGTGAAAAATCTCAAGCTCCCTCATCCGGCGGTTGATCGTCCGGCACCTCCTGCGTGTCTTCCTCTCCCCGTATTCCCCCTCCCTCATCCGATCCGCCGATGACAACCTTTACGGGAAACCAGAGGATGACCGCGGTCAGGATCAACCACGGCGACACACCCGCTAAAAAAGCGAGTCCGACGAGAAGGAAAATAAGAAACCCTTCCTCAATCCGTTTTTCCTCTCGTTCCACACCGTCCGCGTCGATTTTCGAGTACGTATCCGTACCACCCGAAGAAGCCCACAACATCAATAGGATCCAGCCAACGGGTCCAACGAGCAATCCGATCCAGCCGATTGGCTTCCCGGGCAGGGTAACCGTCTCGATTCGTCCCCCCAGAATTGACAACCATGCCATAAACATGATTCCGAAAGGGATATTCAGTACAAAAACGGGAACCCGGTCGCTGTGGGACCTGAAAAACGAAACGAACGTTGGGAGAAAGCACAGAACGTAAAACCCGAATTGTATCAGGGAAACCCCGATCAAGGATGATTCCGGTTTAACACCCGGCATAAACCCTCCCACCAAAAGTGATCCAATCACCCATCTCAAACATCAGGAACCCGGGCGAAACAAAAAACGTTTTCATGTAATATGTACCGGTCACCAATCGAACGTTGTGTTGAAAAATAGAGACCTCGGACACCGCTTTCGCAATGGAATCTCAGCGTAAATTTCCCCCGGAGTTGATCGAATAAGGGGTCTCCCTGTTCATCGCCACTCTCAGCCGGACGCTGCACCAATATCATAACACATGCTCTTCCCTGTTATGACAACCTTGTGGCGCCGGGAGATCTTCGAGACGATGGATCAAAAGGCAAGCAGGAATATTTGCCCCAAAATAGGTAGGACAAGGGGTCCAGTTTGTCCGAAAAAACGGCAAGCATATCCAGCACGACTCCCGTCAGTGCGAACTCTCCCCGGGAAAGCTCCAGGTACCAGATAAATAAACTCCATCTGAAAAAGGGGGGCGTTCTAACATGACAACGCGAGAAATTCGGATCCTCAGTTCTTCGTGTTGAAGGAATGAATGCCATTAAGGCATTCATTTCCTCCAACGCACTACGTGCGGGTGGCTGCAAGGATTTTCGAGGAAGCAACCCCTTCTGCGGGGTATGCGCGAAAAACCGGACGTTTTCTTCGAAATTGAGTCTCAGCGAGTGCACTCCCCCTATTCAACTGGGATCTATTTAGACCTCATCTGACAAGGTGACGCACACTCAGTGATCCTTCAGCGGGCGGTCTGCACGGAATATTGACGAAGAAACCCCAATTTCAGCGGGTTT
>CAZSFH010000283.1:0-3122 GCA_964606115.1 uncultured Planctomycetia bacterium
GAACCATCTCCGGAAAGTGGGTTGTGTCTCCTCGCCCGTCCACCTCCCGGAGTGATTCATCGCTGTCCGGCGTCGGCGTCCACGGCCAGTGCGGCAAGAGGGCGGCGTAATAGGCCAGGAAGGGTTCGTCCCGGTGATTCTTTATAAAATCCACGAGAAACTCAACGTTCACATCCGGTCCGTACCGCCCCCTGAGTTCCCTGTCGAGCACGTTACCGTTCCGGCGGAAGACCGGATTGAAATAACGTGAGGTCTTTTTTCCGTTATGGAAAATTTGCCAGCACTGGTACGTGTCGAATCCGTGTTCCCGAACCGGATCCCGCCGGTGGAGAAAGGAAAGCTGCCATTTACCGGCGTACGCCGTGGCATACCCCGATTTTTGAAGCCGTTTGGCAAACGTCGTTTCCTTCGCCGGATCGAGAAACTCCGGATGCTTCTCCGGATCAAACAGGACCCGGGTAATACCATTATGCATCGGATAACGACCGGTGAGGAGCTGTGCCCGGGAAGGAGAGCAATACGGATTACTGAAGGTTCGTGTAAACCTCATACCCTGACGCGCAAGCTGATCGATGTTCGGTGTCCGGTAGGACCGCCCGCCGTACGATCGAATACATTCGATCCCCAGGTCGTCCGCAGCGATCAGGACGATATTGGGCTGATCGGCCGTACGTTGTGCACAGCTGCAAAGTAATACAACCAGGAATATAAAGGGAAGCCCTGTGTGTCGGTTTGACATTCCGGGTATCGCTACAATTCATCTGCTATCTCTCAAGGCTCATCTTGTTGATTTCTATCAAGGGTTTCAACCGGTCGTTGAGATGTTCGCTGAGGGACATCGTTCCCTTTTCGATGTGCCCGGTTCGATATTTCATCATCGGACTTTCCGTTCATTTCTTTGCTGCCGGTGATTATTTTCGTTCAGCAACTTCTGAGTTCGAATCTGGAGTTCAGGATGATTTCGTTTCATCCATTTTTTGAGGCGTGGAATCAGGAGCCAACGCATCTTTCGAAATTGTTCTTGAGCGTTTTTCCGAACGGAATACCGTTGACGGATTAGTTTCTGTCGAGTGGATTTCATCCAGCTATTCATGCCGAAATGCTCAAGAAAAAGCTCGAATCGTTTTTGACGAACGGATCGGGAGCGGCCGGCGATCGATTTTTGGATCGAGGCTTTGAAACAGGAAATCTTTCCGGCAAACATTGTGAGACCTCATCGGAGAAGCTGGTCCTGCGTCTGGCGGGGACCGCTGGCTGGATATTGAAACACGTGTCTCCATCGGCTACGTTACATCTGAGGAGATTTGTACTGCAGGGTATTCGAAAACGTTACGTTGTACAGCATTTTACTAAATCACAATGTCCATCTCCGTTAAGTGTCCGGGTTGCGATCATTCGTTCGAGGTGTCCAACGAAGACGCCGGTTCCGAGGTTTCCTGTCCCGAATGCGAGGAACCGGTTTCCATTCCCGACCGGGAGGAGGAAGCTGGATCATCCGAAGAACAGGAAGGAGCCTCCCCTGACAACGAGGAATTGAATCAGGACCGGGACAGGCAAGACGACTCGGAACCGGAAAAAGTCGAGGAGGAGCAGTTTGCCGGACGGTTCGATTTGATCCTGAAGGCCATTCCGATCGGTCTGAGGCCAAAGAAAGTGGGGATGGCCGCCGGAGGTCTTTTTTTGGCGACGTTGGTGTTCTGGGTTATTTCGATTCTCGGGACGAAATTCGGCAGTCCAATGGCGGCGCTGAGTTTTTTTCTGCTCGGTTTAGTGATCAGTCTTGGCGTTGCCTTTCAGGTGTTCGCGGCGGTTTCACGCATGAGCCTTGCTGAGTTGAAAGGCGACGCCACGCCGGACTGGGACGAGGTCCTGTCGTATTTGTCAGATCATATAAGCGGAACACTGATGATTCCCTTCGGACTTCTACTTTGTACGGTCCTTTTGCTTTTGATGGAATTCTTGCTCGGCTGGATAGGGGTGATTCCGTATATCGGCGGGGTCTTTCTTTTTGTGCTGGCGATCGGGTATCTCCTTCTGAATATCGGTGTTCTGATTCTCCTTGTTCTCAGTTTGTGGCTTACGTTTCCTCACCTGGCCCACCAGACGAAATCTCCTGTAGAGTCGGCACAATCCCTTTATCAGGACATCCGGCAGGGGTTCGGGGATTATCTCGTGGACCTCTCCATGGTACTGGTCGTTATGATGGTGTTTGTCTGGGTGATAGGTTCTTTTTGTGTCGGTGCGTTGTACATGACATCGGGGACGCTTCTTATGCAGACCACCCAGTTCGTGGAGAATACGTTTCAGGAAGAAGCGTCCGCCGACAGTTCTTCCGGAACATCGGATCTTGGCGACATCGGCCGGCAAGCCAGGAGTTCCGGACCAATGAGTAACTGGTTCGGTCAGCTCATCTTCGCCGTGATTGTCTCCATTCTGACAGGACTGGTACAGGGGCCGCTCCTGTCTGTTTTTTATACCGGTGGTTGTGCCGCGTACCTGAGTGAGCACTGACCTGTGTTCGGGGGAACCGTATCCGGACGAGGAATTCGTTTTTCATATCAGTTATTACTTCCTAACTGGGCAAGCGGATCGATATTCAAGAAATTTTTTGCATATCAAGTATTTTTTCGTTTAAGAAAATCACATATAAAAGAACGTTTTTTTTACCGATGTTATAATGAGGGCCGGTCGGTCGTGACGTTCTTTTATCATTTCCGTTCGTGATTACGGGGTCTCGTCCTCCTGGAGTCGAATCGTCCATTTGAAACAATACAAAATTCAATGATATGGATGTTCTTACCGGATCGACGGCCATCTGGCTTGGGATTTTGTTCTGTATGACACAGTCCGGTCTGTTTTCAGGACTGAACCTGGCCTATTTCAGTATTACACGCCTGCGGTTGGAGGTGGAGGCAAGCACGGGCAACGAGAAGGCGAAGCGAATTCTGGATCTCCGGTCGGATTACCACGCGCTTCTGGCGACGATTCTCTGGGGGAATGTCGCGATCAATGTGCTCCTGGCGCTTCTCACCGATTCGATCATGACGGGTCTCGGTGCGTTCCTGTTTTCGACGGTGGTGATTACGTTTTTCGGGGAGATCATTCCTCAGGCGGTGTTCTCC
>CAZSFH010000284.1:0-3113 GCA_964606115.1 uncultured Planctomycetia bacterium
GACCGCCCGCTGAGGGATCACTGAGTGCACGGCACCTTTTCAGACCGGGTCTAAAAAGACCGGATCTGAAAAAATGCTTTCCGCCGGGTCCCCGTCACACCGTCAGCAGTATCGGGTGTGACTCGTCGTAATACGAGGCGCATCTGTACCATGTTTGCCTGTCCCGCTCTGAACCGTTGAAATTTGGCCGGGATCTGATACCCTTTACCGTTCCTGCGCCCTTAGCTCAACTGGATAGAGCACCGCACTACGGATGCGGAGGTTCGGGGTTCGAATCCTCGAGGGCGTATTTTTTATGCCTCCGGATTGCCCCCGACACGGGTTTCCGTCTCACTTTCCCCGTCCAGTGGATCCTTCAGGTCCCCGATAATCACCTCGACTGCATCGGTGGTCGTCACCAGACCGATCACACTGTGGTCTTCCATGACCAGTGCCAGTTCCTGGTTTCGGTCCTGAAACAGATCAATCACCCGCGCGACCGGGGTCTGCCGGTCCACGACCATCGGAGACTCGGCGAGGTCCTCGAAATCGACCTCGTGATTTTCCAGGCTCTCCAGCCTCGAAAACAGTGAAGGCGCGTAGATAATTCCAATAAACTCTTCGGGCGACGCACCGATGAGCGGATATCGCGTGTACGGTGACGTTTCGACGGTCCGAATGTTTTTCTCGGTCGATCGGCTGGTGGACAGAAAGGTAATGTTGTCCCGGGGCACCATGATTTCCTCCACGGGAATGGAACCGATCTCAAGGGCGCGCATCACTTCCTCCTGACGGTCCTCGGGGATCTTTCCCTTCGAAAGAACGTCTCCCATCTCCTGGACGATCTGGCCAAATCCCGCTTCCTCCTCGGTCTCCCCGGTCCAGGAGCGGCTGATCCGGATGCCGACCAGTCCCAGCAGCCCCTTCGCCACTTTGTCCCCCATGTAAATGACCGGATACATGATCATCGTCCAGTAATAATGCAGCGTTGCACAGAGCCGGAGGATTCCCTTCGATTTCTCGATCCCCAGATACGTGGGCACCTGTTCACCGAGAATAATATGAGCGAGGTTGATCAGGATTACGGAAATAGTCATGGAGAGGGCGTGGGATGAAACCGCCGGGAGCACCGTCCCGAGCGCCCAGTAGATCACCGCGGAGACGGCCGGTTCAGCCGTGATCCCGAGTCCGACACTCGAAATGGTAATGCCCAGCTGGCATCCGGTCAGGTACAGTTCCAGCTGGTCCGTCATCCGCCAGGCGAGTTCGAGCGATCCGCCGTCCGCGAAATCCTCCTCTTCAAACTGGCGCACCCGGGTCAGGGCGAACTCGGTCGTCACGAAAAACGCGTTGGAGGCCAGCAGGATCAGACCGCCAATCAGTCGGAAAAGGGTATCCATGGAAGCCCCCTCACGAATCGGTCGGATCCAATGAAATCCGGTCAATTCGTTCGGCGAACCGTCCGAGCAGCCGGTGTACGTGATCGTAGACCTCCTTTACGGGAAGTTTGGGGTCCGGTATTTGCTTGTCATACGCTCGCTTGATCAGGGTTAAAATCCAATCGGAATCCACCTCAAGCTGGTTCACGAACGTCTTCAGATCCTCCTCGCGCCGGAACGACACGACCTGATTCCGCAGGTGCAGGTATCCACGGACCAGCGGGACAAGCTCCCGAACATTTTCCTCCAGTTCCTCAAGAATCCGGTCAAGATTTCCGGCGGCCCCCGCGTATGCATGCTGAAGATAAATCAGCTGTCCTTTGACCTCCCGCTCCACCTGCAGACGAAGATCGGATTCATCAATGGTTAGATCTTCGAACGGACCACCGCCGATCAGCGAAACGTGCTGGTCGCGGATCAGAAGAAACTGGAGCGGAAACGCGTCAAGAGACGCGGACAGGTACTCCGGGGTCATCAGAATGGGCGCCTGAAACCCGAGCGCGCCGTATTCTTCCCCGAGATTCGCGATCACGTCCAGCACGGGCCGGTTCGTTTCCTCCACGAGGAGGAGTGAATTAATATCGGATACGCCGGGAACGTAATCCGGTCCGACCGCGCTTCCGATCAGCAAAAACGACCGGAGTATTTCCTCATCAAGCAGATCGTTGAGATGGCCCGTAAACTTCTCCACCTTCATCCGAACGTTTCGATTGTCGATCTGTTCGAGCGACTCATCCAGGCTCATGACCGTTCCTCCGAATCAGACGTCTCATGACGATCCAGTCGATAACGATCCAGGTTCAGCTCGGGAGCGCTGCCGGCCATTTGTTCCGCGAGGACTTTTCCGCAGTAGGGAGCCTGCAGAATCCCTTTCTTGTAGTGACCCGCATTGATAAAAACGTTCTCCGTCTCCGGAACGGCTCCGAGAAACGGCCCTCCTTTACGATCGGCGTACGGCCGAAGGCCCGACCATTGATCCACAATTTTCCGGGAGGACAGGGAGGGAAACAGGGTCCGGGCCGCCTCAAAGATTTCCGTCCGTGCTGCCGGCGTGGTCGAACGATCAAATCCCGCATTCTCCACCGTCGCTCCCGCGTCGACGGTTCCGTCCATCCGGGGAACCAGATGGGTTTCATTCCACTCAAACATCGGATACCGGTTCATCATCTCACTGATTTTAAGCATCTGTCCCTTCCGGGGCTCCACGGGAACCGGTTGCTGGATCGACGACGAAAACTGTCCGGTCCAGCAGCCGGCGGCGAGCACGAGCTGATCGAAGCGGTACGTCGTTCGGTCGGTTTCGATCTCCTCACACCGTCCATCCCGCGAGAGATCAAATGCCTCGACCTCCTCCTGCTCCCGAACTTCCACCTCTTCCTTTCGAAGCGCATCGCTCATGGCCTGCATCAGGCGTCCCGGATCCACCTGCGCTTCTTCCGCAAAAAAGTAACCGCCCCCGACCTCTTCATGAAGTTCCGGGAACCGATCTCGAAGTGTCGTTCCATCCGCCCAGTCACAATCCCGATCAAACGATTTTAATTCGCTGTAATAGTTCCGGAGCGACTCCAGTTCCTCGTCGTCAAACCCGATATGCCAGGTTCCGCTTACCTCGAAACCGATCTCACACAGGGAATACTCCTGCAGCAGATCCACAAACGAAGGATAAAAACGGTACGCCTTCTCGTTCAGGAGAGC
>CAZSFH010000285.1:0-3100 GCA_964606115.1 uncultured Planctomycetia bacterium
TGGTGTTCTGTACTCGTTCAATCGTGCGTTTGGGATTGGCGTCCTGAGCCGCAACGACCACGCCTCCGGTGGCCGGATCGCCCCCGCGTGAAAGCATCCCGCGACGGACGGCGGGCCCTTCCTTGACCTTTGCGACGTGTTTCACCTGCAGTGGATTTCCATCACTCCGCGAGGTGATGACGGTCGAGCGGATCTCCTCGATGTTCTCGATATATCCCAATCCACGAATGAGATATTCGACTCGATTAATTTCCATCGTCCCCGCGCCGACGTCCCGGTTCGATTTTCGAATGGCGTCCAGCACCTGCTGGATGGTGATGTCATGAGCGCGCATCGCGTTCGGGTCCAGGTCCACCTGGTATTCCTTTTCATACCCTCCGATGGACGCGACTTCGGCGACCCCCTCGACGGCGGTCAGGTCGTATTTTACGATCCAGTCCTGGATGGAGCGGAGCTCTTGTTGGCTCCAGCCGCCGACCTGGTTTCCGTTCCGATCCTGGCCCTGCAGCGTGTACCAGAAGACCTGTCCCAGCGCCGTCGCCTCCGGACCCAGGGACGGCTTGACCCCGTCCGGAAGGGTGTCGGAAGAAAGGGATTCCAGCTTTTCCAGGATTCGTGATCGGGCCCAGTAAAAATCCGTTCCGTCCTGGAACACGACAAACAGGAAGGACATACCGAACATGGACGAAGAGCGAATTTCCTTGACGTTTGAGATGCCCAGAAGGGTCGTGGAGAGCGGGTAGGTAATCTGATCCTCGACGTCCCGCGGGGAGCGTCCGGGCCAGCGGGTCGAGACGATCTGAATGTTCTGACCGATTTCCGGGATGGCGTCCACGTTCACCGGATCCTGCGGGACGCCGTCCACCTGCCAGGGCATGGTGATGATACCGGCCCCGGCCGCGCCGATGAGAAACAGGATTACGATAACGGGATATCCAAGTGAGATATCGACCAGCGCCCCCGTGAATCGGTCGAGCGCGGAGGTGTTTTTTTCCGTCTGTTTAGATGTTTTCATTTCGTCGGATATCGTAAGGAGTTTATTTGGATTCGCATGTGTTCCCTGAAACAAAATCGAATCAAGTAGACCCGGTCTGAAAAGTTGTTATCACTAATGATCGTGTCCTCCCGATTGTTTTCCGCGATTCTGTTCTCGATACATCATGCTGGTCTCCCCCTGGATCTGGCGTTCCGAATCGACCTTAAACGCCCCCCTGAAAACCACCTGTTCCCCTTCTTTAAGTCCATCCTTCACGATGTAATGGTTTTGGGTTTTCGGACCGAGTTGAACCTCTCGAAGTTGAAACGCATACGATTGTTCACCCGTGTCATCGCTTCGACCGGAGGCGTCCCGGTCGAGCACGTAAACGACCGCGCGCTTGCCGGTTAACAGCGGAGCGGTTTCGGGAACGACGAGGGGAGCCTTCGCCTCTGATTTTCGAACGTAGCCAAGCTCTTCGATCGGCACCAGCGGTCGCCCCCCTTTCTCGCAGGTGCCCGGCTCATCGGCACTCTGGGACGGATGCATCTTACACAGATAATCATTCAGGCCGGCGGGCGCGATCATGTTTCCGTCGGCCGACAGTTCTGATTGAAGACGAGCGGTGACGAACATCCCGGGTTTCAACTTGTCGGAGGGATTTTTGGCGTGAATGTGCGTGTGGACGGATCGCGTCGGTTCGTGCAGGAACCGATTGATAAATCCGATACGCCCGGTGAACTGTTCTCCGGGATACGCTTCGGCCTCGACGACCGCTTTCTGTGCGAGACGAAGATGTGCAAGATCCGTCTCGTACGGAAAAAGCGTGATCCAGACACGATTTAGGTCCACCAGGTCATAGATCGTGTCCCCGCGCTTAACCCATTCTCCTTCGTCGCGATGAATCATGTGGATCGTTCCGCCTGTGGGGGCGGAAATCGTGACCGTGTCCGTCGCTTCGTCCATTGATTTGAGTTTGTTGATCGTATCGTCGGGAACGCCCCAATCGCGAAGCCGGCGTTTGATGGATGATAATTCCCGCTGAAGCTCCTGCCGTCTGGTTTCGCGGGATGCGTTTTGAAGTCGATCACGAACGAGAAGCAGCTCTTGATGCGTCGATTTAAGCTCGGGGCTGTACAGTTCCAGCAACTTTTCACCTTTCTGTATATTCATCCCGTGGTGATTGCGGTAGATTTTTTCAATACGACCGCGGACCCACGCGGTGATCGAGGTCTCACGGGTTTCATCCGCTTCCACCTTTCCGTACAGTTCGTAACGTCGAGTGACGAACGTACGTTTCACAGGGGTGGTTCGGATCCCGGCTTTCGAGATCTCGCTGGCCGAAAACGCCGCCCCTTCCTCGACGGGCACAAGTTCCATCTCGCAGATGGGACAGAGCCCTTCTTCCGTTTTCCGTACGGCGGGATGCATCGGGCACGTCCATTTCTGGCTTTGTTCCTGAGGAACCTCCGCCGTTTCCTGATCACTTTTCTTTTTTGTTTTATCTTCAGCTGTTTCGATCGTGTTCCCGAACAAGAATGCGAGAAGGGCGGCGAAAATCACAATACTCGTGGAGATAACGAATGTACGCATGAGGGTTGCACCTTGGATATCTGGTTATGAAGGATGGGCGAAAAAAGGTTTGTTTCGGACGTTTGTCCTAATCATTCGATCGCTGTGAAATCGACGAAATCTGCTCACCGATGATTGCCTCCAGTTCGGCGGTGGCCTTTTCTCGATCGGCGACAGCCCGGATTTGATTGAGACGGGCCTGGAGCAGGCGGTTCTGGAAGTCGAGAAACGAGACGATATCGAGGTCTCCCGATTCGTACGATTCACGCGCCGAGGCGAGCGATCTTTTCACGTTTGGGATGACCGTTTGTTCCATTAGTTCGATCCGCCGCTGCGCATCTTTACGTCTGGCGAGCGTTCCGGAAAGTTCGGCCTCAAACCTCGATTGTTCACGCCGGAATTGATGCCGTGCGGCCCTTCGTTTCGAACGCGCCTGGCGGACTCGCGCGTTTCGCTGGCCCTGCCAGAGCGGAAGGTCGAGCGTTAGAGACGCTCCATAGGCATCGGCACCGGCGTCGGCCGCCCCCGGAAGGTCCGTATCACCCACGCCCG
>CAZSFH010000286.1:0-3068 GCA_964606115.1 uncultured Planctomycetia bacterium
GATCAAGAACTTCCGAGAGGAGGTGACGAAAAAGATGGGATATGATGCCATGGGGCGGTTTACTGAATTTAAACAGAAGAGTGACGTGGAAGATCTCAACGCCGCTGAATTGACGAAGCACTACAAATACAGCTTCGCGCCGACCGGACAGAGATATCGAAAGCACGATGTTCTGAACAACAACACGAGACTCAGGATGTACGACGGGAACGATGTGGTGGCTGATTATACGAAGAGTACATCAAATCCAACACTCCAGCGCACGTACGCCAACGGCCTCAGCGTCGACCAGAAGATCGCTTCCTTTTCGCCTACCGCCAATAGCCAATCGCCTGCTGTTTCTTGGTATCTAAGGGATCGGTTGAATAGCACGTCTGCGATTGTTGGCAGCGACGGTGCGGTCCAGAATCACTACACCAGCAACGCGTGGGGCTCCAGCCTGCATCGCTTCGAGAACAATCCTCAGCGGTACACCTTCACCGGAAGAGAAGAGGACGAAGAGAGCGGGTTTATGCACTTCCGTGCTCGTTCCTATTTCCCGACCATCGGGCGGTTTATGCAGAGGGATCCGCGTAATCCGTTTGGAGCTCATTATCGATATGCTCGGAACAATCCAATAGAGCTTGTTGATCCTCTTGGTTTGGATCCATTAAGCAGGAAAGATGTAGATAAAATAAAGAACATCTTTAAATTGTTTGCTGGAAAAAGAGGTCGGTTTCTATTGGAACGATTTGAAGAGGCAGGAGGACAGATATTTGTTAATGACGAATTTGGTGATGTCAGTTCCGGGAACTTGTTTGGAATAGGTTTTGATATCACGCTAGAAGAAGATGTAGAATTATTGACAGCGGCGCAATTGCTTGGTCAGGGTCTTGAGTTAGGTCGGTCAGAGATTCTCGCGGCCAGCGATTCTCAGGTGAGGGCACTTAGGGAAGGGGTGTTTACTGCAGATGAGCTTACACAGAAGTTACAAAAAATTAGACAAGTAAAAGGTGGAATTAAGACCGGATTGGAGCTTGCGGCAATATTTAATGAGGGAGCGGATGCAGCGTTTATTATAAACGATGTGGCTGAGGGTCGGCTTTCATCCCTTATAGCGATAGGTCCATTCCTGTCTAAGGGAGCAGTAAAAGGGTTAAGGAAAGCCCTTAAAAAAGCACGTCAGGCTGGCAGATTAGCAACAGATACTAAGTTATTATCAAGGTTTTTGAAATTTAAAAGGTTTGATAAAGTTGCTACTATTGGGAAAAATATTACCGTCTCACGGTTTAGACTTTTTGCTAAAGGACTTGAAAAAATAAATGATCAAACAAGAAAAGTAGGGCAGGCGTTTTCAAAAATTAAATCCAGTGTGAAGAGTGCAGGAAGGCTTAATGAATTCTCGATCCTGACAAGGTTTTCGGGGAGTCCAAATAGACGTGGGCGACAGTTACTGGGAGAAATTCTTACGAATAAAAATTCAACATTTCGTGTTATCACGAATAAAACAACAGGCACATTAAAGGGTGATTTTTTAAGGGTTGAATTGGAAGGGATTGAAGCTAATTTCCGAATTGAGGGAGATACAGTCACAGAATTTATAAATTTCCAAACTCCGTAATGAATAGAAGATTAAAATGTGCGATTAGTCCTTATCTTGATATTGATGTGGTTGAATATGAATTTCGATTATATCATGGGAATTCAAAATATATTATTTTTGGTTCTTTGTATATAAAAGAAAATAAATGGATCCTTGAGTTTGGTCTTTCAGATGATCAAGAAGAGATTAATGTACCATTCACTGATATTTATGATTTTCTAAAAACAAAAATTAGAAAATACAAAAAAGATGAACAGCAAGGTATGAAAAATATAACTAAAGAATGGTGGGATAAAAATTTGGAGCTCAAAACAATAAAAAATCACGATCAAGAACGAATAGACCTATTAATTGATGGGGACAAATTCGGATGTACTGAAATTAATCGTGAGATTAGTTTCACTCTTTATGATCCAAGGTATGTAGATACAACTAACCGGCAGACCTGGATTTTTGAACCGGATGCATTCTTAAATTTTCTCGACCAGGTCAAACAAGCAATTGATGATGAAAAGCAGAGTCAGAATCATGAATGAAATCACCCCTCAGATAGCTTTCGTGATTTTAATCGTTTTATTCGCAGCGTGTAGCTCATCGAAACAGCTCCAGCATAAAGATCTTAACTCTCCCAAGCAGGTTTTTCGTGATTTTCTGACGGCTGTCTCACAGAAGAATGTCAAAGAAGCCAAAGGTTTTTTGTACGAACCGGACTTATCCAGGAAGAAACAAAAATTACTTCGCAGGGCAAACAGAAGAAGGTTAACGTCATGGCTCAACATTCTCAAAAAGAAAAAAGTGGACGTAGGGCAATCAAACGTACAAAAGAATGCGGCTGTTGTAATACTGATCACCAGGGGGGATCAGTACCAGAAAGGTGTAGATCCAGATCCGGTATATCTGGTTAAAAATAAGGGGAAATGGAAGGTTCTTCCGGACATGACAGCGTACGACCACAAGTTATATGGATTCAGTAAGGGTACCGTTCAGAATTTTGGACATCTCGAAAAATGGTTTGAGGATCAAAAAGAACAAATCCTTCAGAACCAATAGAATTCTGATTGCTCCATCAGCGGCAGTACATCTGGGAATAGTTCCTTCATCGGCTATGCGGGACGTTGAAACAACAGCGTATGAGTTGTACAAAATACTTTCCGGACTGATCAGCGGAATAGAAAAGGAAGGGAAGTCATAGAATGGTGTCGCCTATTGCCGATCGCCGACTGTCTGAAGCCTCCAGTACCAGGCCTATCGCCCGTCGCCGATCGCCTATCGCCTGCTGTAACGCCCCGACGGGTCAGAGATATCGAAAGCGGGATGTCCTGAACAATAACACGCGCCTGAGAATGTACGATGGAAACGACGTCGTGGCCGACTACACAAACAGCACCTCGGATCCGACGTTAAAACGAACGTATGCCAACGGCCTCAGCGTCGACCAGAAGCTCGGTCGGTTTGACGGGAATGGAAACGCGAGCTGGCACCTGAG
>CAZSFH010000287.1:0-3066 GCA_964606115.1 uncultured Planctomycetia bacterium
TTGTTCAGACATATCCGTGGAACAGGTATATTTTCCGTAGAGGGGACAACAGGATTCCGCAGTCGTCAGGTTGTTTTTTCTTCCTGTTCTTCATCGCCGGTTTCGGTTTCAGATTTTGCTGTGTCTTCTTCTTTTTCTTCTTGGTGTTGCTGTTCCGTGTCTTCATCTTTTTCAGCATCCGTTTCCACCTGGTTGCCGTTCTCACCGGATGCCTCTGCGTCCGCCTGTTTTTCCGTATCGGATTCATCGGTGCCGTCGGAAGGGACGGTTGCCTCCTCATCCGTTGCTTCGGCTTCCCGTTTATCTTCTTCTTCGGCCTTCGGTTCAGATGAGGCGTCGGAAGTCTGCTCATCTTCCTCTTCGTCCTCGCGCAGCTGTTGCTCCTGATCAATACGGGCGGATTTTCCTTTTCGTTCCGAAAGGAAGTATAGCTTTGATCGTCGTACACGGCCCCGCTGCGTTATGTTAATTTTGTCCACACGGGGGCTGTGAATGGGAAACGTCCGTTCCACGCCTTCACCCTGCACAATCTTCCGGACGGTGAAGGTTTCATTCAGTCCTTCTCCTTTACGGGCAATCACGTAACCCTCGAAACGTTGAATACGCTCGGCTCCACCTTCCTGAATAAGGACGTGAACTTCCACCGTGTCACCCGGACTAAACTCCGGAACGTCTTCTTTTTGATAATCCTGTTCAATTTCTTTGACAAGTTCCATGGCATACCTCCAAATTGTATTTCGTGAAGTCATATCAATCCAGGAAACTGCTGAAAATCCTCACCTCGCTAACAGCCTGAGGGTTTTCAGCAGTTTCCTGGCGCATGTGATCAAGCCGCAGGGAGCCTCCCCGACGGTAAAACACAGAAACAATGAATTCAATTATAAAAAGAACCCAGATCAAAGTAAATTGGAATGGATTTAATTTGGGAAATATTTTTTTATTATAATAATATCACGTTTGGAATGAATTAACTTTGATGGCTTATGGAGACTCTTCTCGAGAAAGCAAAACAGGTGATGCTTGAGAACTGGAACGGGGAGTATACGACCCCCGGGCCCGGGCTTTACCCTCATCACTGGGGATGGGATACACCGGTCGTTGCCTCGGCTTACTCCTGTTTCGACGTGGAAAAAGGAATGCAGGAGCTCCGGCATCTTCTCGAGGCGCAATGGGATAATGGGATGATTCCTCATATCGTGTTTCGGGAAGGTGAGGAAGGGTATTTTCCCGGTCCGGATTTCTATCAGGTTCATCGGAGTCCCGATGCACCGGACGGTGTTGAGACGTCCGGGTTGATTCAGCCTCCCACCCAGGCGATTGGTCTTTACTACCTGTACCGGAGCTGTTCGGACCAGGGGGTGGTTTGTGATTTCGTCGAAGACATGTATCCACGGGTACGAGATTTTCACCGGTATCTGATGAGATACCGGGACCCGGAGGATTCCGGTGCGATTACGATTCTTCACCCGTGGGAGTGCATGGACGATTTACCCGTTTTCGACGAAGCTCTCGATCGCCTTGACACCTCGGACGTACCGGATTACCAGCGGAAGGATCTCCGGTTTGTGGAGAGCCCGTCCGAACGCCCCCCCGATTCTTTCTATGATTGTTACGTGTATCTCGTCGACCGGATGCGGCAAAAAAATTATAATTTTGAAACCATTTACGACGATCACCCGTTTAAGTTCAAGGACGTGGTCAACACGAGCATCCTGTACGTTGCGAACTGCTGTCTTCACGAATTGGCTGAGAAGCTGTCTTTTGATACGGATGAGATCCAGGCCTGGCAGCATTTGATCCGATCGAATTTTAACGAAAATTTTAAGACGTCCCCGGACGCCGACCATTATTTTTGCTATGACATGATCGGGGAAACGCATGTGGAAGAAGGAACCATTGCCAGTCTCTGTCCTCTGTTCGCCGGAGTTCTGTCGCCGGACGAGGCCGCTCCCCTGATCGAAGCCACAGAAGCGTTTCAGTTCTGTGACGGAAAGTGTATCGTTCCGGTGATACCGACCACCGGGTTAAATCACGAGGAATTTTCGATGGAACGTTACTGGAGAGGACCGGTCTGGGCGATG
Source organism: uncultured Planctomycetia bacterium (assembly GCA_964606115.1). Taxonomy (GTDB): domain Bacteria; phylum Planctomycetota; class MHYJ01; order CAYXQY01; family CAYXQY01; genus CAYXQY01. Next base: position 2,082 of record CAZSFH010000287.1, read on the forward strand.
ACCACATGGATGATTTATTGTGGTCTTCGCAACTACGGCCGACATGAATCCGCGGAATTGATCAAAGACAGTTTTCTTCAGCTGGTAAAAAACGAAGGGTTCCGGGAATATTACAGCCCCACCACGGGCGAGGGAAAAGGGATTGATCGATTTACCTGGACCGCCGCGATCGTCGTCGATATGATTGAAGAACGGGTCGAAATTCCCGGATACTACAACTGTCCAAGTCATCGGGACACCGTTTAACATAAATTTCTGGAGGAGCTGAATGATGTCAATGAACGTGACCGTGACCGGTTCGGAAGGAACAATAGGACGCGTGGCGTGTGAACAGCTTTCGAAGGATTATAAAGTGACTCGTGTTGACCTGGTCCCGGAGGTGGAGGATCACCCGGATGGAAAACGTCTGAATCTGGCGAACGATTACGAAGCTTTATGTGAGGTCGTGGAGGATCAGGACGTGATTATTCACCTTGCCTGGAACCTCGAGGAAAATTACAATACCGGGGAGGCCCGGATTGAAAACCGGGAGATGTTTGAAAATATTTTTCGGGCGGCAAAAGAAACGGGAACCGGGGATGTCATCGTTGCAAGCAGTATTCACGCTATCGATCAGAATGAGGCTTTTGCGGAGAATCCGCATCGGGCGATCGCCCGCGGTAAACAGGACCGATCCACACTGAATGACGACCAGATGATCGGTTTCGGCAAGTATGATCCCGGTTCACTCTACGGGTGGTGTAAATTATTGATGGAATATCGAGGAGAGGCATACGCGGACGAGGATCTCAGGGTGACCTCCGTTCGTTTTGGTGGTATCAATCCAGAAGATAACCCGGATTATCCCGGAGCCCACGAACCGGTCAATTTTTATCCTTCCGTTTACTGCAGCCATAATGATTGCGGACGACTTCTGCGGCATATCATCGAGGTCGATACCTCGGATCTGGACAGGAATTTTTTCCTTGTCTACGGCATCTCCGAC
>CAZSFH010000288.1:0-3055 GCA_964606115.1 uncultured Planctomycetia bacterium
TCTTCGATGTAACTCGTTTCGCTGACGTTGCGGGGGTTTTTCAGCAGCCTCCTAGTCTTTGACTAACGAAGCCTTCGAGCTGGACATCCACCTCTACGGTGGGCTTGTTTACGTTTGTTCATTGAATTTTAAGGAGTATCACAACGATGCGTGTAGCCATAAACGGATTTGGACGTATTGGCCGTAATGTTTTTAAGATCATTGAAAAGCGGCCGAATATGGACGTGGTCGCCATTAATGATCTCGCCGAGCCCGATCGGCTCGCACAGCTTCTGAAACGGGATTCCGTTTTTGGAGAATTTGAGGGTGAAGTACGAGCCCGGGAAGATTCCATTCAGGTCAATGGACGTGACATTGAAATTACGAGTTTCAAGAATGTTGGAGATCTTCCCTGGAAGGAACTCGAAATTAATTTTGCCGTAGAATCTACCGGTGTCTTTCGTCACCGTGAGGACCTTGAGAAGCACTGTGAATCCGGGGCTGATAAGGTGCTGCTGACCGTTCCGCCCAAGGACGAGATTGACGCGATGGTGGTGATGGGCGTGAACGAGGAGACCCTTGAATCAGATGATCGCATTATTTCAAATGCCTCCTGTACCACGAACTGTCTGGCCACGATGTGCAAGGTGGCGCACGACGCGTTTGGAATTGAAGAGGGTTTAATGACGACCGTACATGCTTACACCAACAGTCAGAATCTGCTCGACCAGATTCACAGCAAGCCACGACGGGCTCGTGCGGCCGCGGAAAACATTATTCCAACCACTACAGGAGCGGCCAAAGCAATCGGTGACGTTATCCCGGAACTTGACGGAAAACTGGACGGGATGGCGATGCGAGTCCCCGTGCCGGACGGCTCAATTACGGACCTTGTCTGTCGACTGTCCGGATCTCCGTCCGTCGATGAAATCAATCAGGCATACAAGGACGCTGCGAACGGGGAACTTCAGGGTATTCTCGGATACACGAACGATCCGTTTGTGTCCCGTGATATTATCGGCAATCCCGCTTCCTGTGTCTTCGATTCGGACCTGACCCAGGAGATCGGTGACGGTTTCGTAAAGCTTCTGGGCTGGTACGACAACGAGTGGGGATATTCCAATCGCGTGGTTGATCTCATGGCGCTTGCCTGGAATAAAGCCTCCTAAATCGGAAGAGAATTGAAAGGGCGGCGAGAAGGAAACTTCTCGCCGTTCTTTTTTTATATCACAAGAGTTTATCTGGACCGCGGACGGCTTGTAGAACCTGTAAATTGTTTCAGATTTTGCTACGATTGATAATGAATACCAACGGGGCGTAGCGCAGCCTGGTTAGCGCACCACGCTTGGGTCGTGGGGGTCGCAGGTTCAAATCCTGCCGCCCCGATTTTGTTTCAAGGACCACCAATTCCCGCTACAACGGAATGTCCTTCTGGGAATCCATGCAAAGTCTTTTTGACGGTTGTTCGATTGCTCTGCGGGACATTGTAAGTGTCCCGGGGTTTCAGGTTCCGCCGCTGCCCGAAGAGAAACACCAGGCGGGAAAGGGAAGGTTCGAATGGATAAATAACCTTCCCGTACTGTTCATGTCCGGGGACGCAGCGGAGACGGGGAAACAGCAGGGACGTCTTCTCACGTCTCATATTGAATCCTTTGCCCGGCATTACCTTCGAAGCAGTCTGGGACGTAATCGAACAAAATGGAAGGATCTTTATCGCTGGGCAACGGGATGCAAGGAGTTCATTCCCGAGCGTTACCTCGAAGAGCTGGACGCGATTTCACTGGAAACAGGCCTCCGGCCCAAAACCCTCCTTGGTGCGTCCGTGTTCCTCGATTTCTACTCCTCCGTATTGTGTTCCTGCATTGCCGCCGGTCCGTCCCGAACCGAATCCGGTGAGATGGTGATCGGCCGGAACCTGGATTTTCCAACGATGGGGGCGGCCCATCGGATGACCCTCATGACGGTCTATAATCCGGACGGTTATCACGCGTTTGCGTCGTTGACCTGGCCGGGACTTATCGGGGTACTAACCGGGATGAATGAAAAGGGGCTGACCGTGGCATTGGCTGAAGTGGACGGAACAAGACCGTATGGGAGGGGCTTGCCGTATACGCTCATGCACCGGCGTTTACTCGAAGAGTGTGGGACAGTTTCCGAAGCAGAGGAGCTGTTGAGACGTGTAACGCGGACTCGTTCTAACAATTTGCTGGTGGCGGATGCAAATGACAATGCCGCAGTATTTGAATATGATCGTTCGGCGGTGTCTCGTCGTGAGCTAACGCGTGACTGGGTGCACGCAACCAATCATTTTGTTAGTGAGGGCCTGCCGTCCACCATGTTTTCATTCAAATATGCTTCCGCTGTTACGAGGTACTCACTAATTGATCGATTTGAACAATCACATTCGACCGTGACGGATTCACAGTTATTACAATTGCTTGTGGACCTTGCAATCGGGCGCTTGAACCTGGCGTCGATGTTAATGAAACCCGGGGGACGGCGATTTGCCGTGAAAATTGGGGCACCACCGGCGGCTCGTCGTCCGGTACGTACGTTTGATTTGAAGTCTTTTCTCAATGGTTTTGAGGTCCGTTCCAATGATATGGGACGAGTCGGACGGACGGAAAATTGATGACCAACGAAAAGGCCGAACAAAGGGAAGGAAAAGAAGAAAACAGGGGGGGAGGACGGGGTGAATGAAGGGGGCTTGAAACGGGGGAAGAAATTGTTACAATAAGGTATGCAATGATCTTTGAAAAGAGGGGAGTTTCCTGTCAGCGAGTGAAGCTTGACCTGTACTCCAAGTTTTGATTGGAGAATTTGATCCTGGTTCAGAGCGAACGCTGGCGGCGTGCTTAACACATGCAAGTCGAGCGAGAACCTGCACTTCGGTGCAGTAGTAAAGCGGCGAACGGGTGAGTAAAAGATGGAAAACCTACCCTGAAGAGGAGGATAACTACTGGAAACGGTAGCTAATACGCCATGTGGTTTATTCCGCACAAGCGGAGTGAATTAAAGGTCGCCTCTCGAAGAAGCGATCACTTCAGGAGGGTTCCATTCCCTATCAGGTAGTTGG
>CAZSFH010000289.1:0-3032 GCA_964606115.1 uncultured Planctomycetia bacterium
TCGGCTGTACCAGAATATGCGAGATCTCCAGGACACGTCGGATCTTCCGGAGGAATCCCTCCTTCATCGCGCGGGGGTAGTGGGGGCGGGGGTCATGGGTGGAGCCATCGCCCAGGGATTTGCTTACAACCGTTTCTCCACCCGTTTGAAAGATGTGGCAGAGGCCCCGCTCCAGCAAGGACTGCAGAACGCCCGCTCGATTTTTGACCGGGGCGTCGAGCAGGGACGATGGACCGACGACTACGTGGAAGACGGCATGGGCCGAATCACCCCCACCCTGACGTGGCACGGGTTCAAACGCATGGACGTGGTTGTTGAAGCGGTACCGGAGCAGCTGGAGATCAAGCAACAGGTGTTTTCGAAAATGGAGAAGCATACATCGGCGGAGACCGTGCTGGCCACGAACACGTCGAGTCTCCGTCTGGCCGATATCGCTGAAGAGATGGAGGATCCGTCCCGGCTCGTAGGTCTTCATTTTTTTAATCCCGTTCATAAAATGAAGCTGGTGGAGGTGGTATATCAGGACGATCAAACGGATCCCGGGGTCGTTCAAAAAGCTCGACGGATCGTCAACGAACTGGGGAAAGTGCCGGTCGTGGTGCGTGACGGCCCTGGGTTTCTCGTCAACCGGTTGTTGTTCTTTTACCTTCAGGAAGCCATGCTGCTTTTCCGGGAGGGAGCCGGGATTGAGCAGGTGGATCAGGTCATGAAGGATTTCGGAATGCCTCAGGGCCCTTTTGAAGTGATGGATCAGGTCGGGCTTGACATTGCCCGTCATGTGGCGAATACTCTTCAGGAGGCGTTTACGGATCGATCCGAAGATCTTCAGATTCTTGACTACATGACGGATAACGGGTGGCTTGGTAAGAAAAGTGATCGTGGCTTTTATTATTACGGCGACCGGGAAGGAAAGATCAACGAGGCTCTTTCGGATTTAATTCACCGCGAGGATCGTCAGCCCGGGGAGAGGGAAATTCAGGATCGACTCCTTCTGGCGTTCATCAATGAAGCCGCCCGCGCACTGGACGAGGGCATTGTGGAGACCCCGGACGAACTTGATACGGCGATGATTCTTGGAACCGGATTTGCCCCGTTCCGTGGGGGCCCCTGGACGTATGCCGCAACACGGGGATGGAATGAAATCCACACGAAGATGCAACATTTTTCCGAAACGTTCGGTGATCGATTTGAACCAGCCGAGCGGGTACCGAAAAGCCGGCAGTCGGAGAACCCGTCGAAGGACACTGATAACGACAGTCCAGAAAACCATTCCAGCGGGGAAGAGGAAGAGGGTGATTCTTATCAAGATCAGTCTGAGTCCGATCCCTTGATTTCACCGGTCGCCGAGGAGCATGAAGACACGGCGGAACCCCACACGGCCATTGTTTTTTCAGGTGGGGGAGCACGTGGTGCCTATGAGGCCGGGGTACTATCCGGTATCTGTAAACACGTGATGCCGGACCTTGAGGAAAAGCCAAAAATAAACGTACTCGTCGGAACTTCGTCCGGTGCGGTGAACGCTTATTATCTGGCCGGGTGCCTGGATCGTCTGCGTGAGGGGATCGAGGAAATGGTCGATCTCTGGAAGGGCCTTCGTCTGGAAGAACACCTGATCCCTGCGTCTACCGGTACGTTTTCACTCATCCGCTGGCTTCTCGGAAGTTCCGAAAAACAGCGCATGAGCATACTCGATCCGACGAGTATTCGGGAGCTGATTAAAAATGAATTTCCCTGGGAGCGAATACGACCGTCCATGTCCCGGGGACTGCTGCATTCCCTCTGTGTGACCGCCACCGAATTACATACCGGTGAAACTGTATTGTTCACTGATTCCGTAGCAGATGACCTTCCTGAACCTCCGGTAGGCCGATTCCTGAACTGGGTCCGGACCCAGATTCTTCCTGTGCATGTGTATGGGTCCTCGTCCATTCCTCTTCTGTATCCCGCCACACGGATAGATGGGACGCTGTTCTACGACGGGGGTCTACGGATGGACGTGCCGATTACACCGGCTCTGTCGCTTGGGGCCAAAAACGTTCTTGTGATTGGTGTAAAAACCCCTCAGCCCGAAAAACCGATGAATGTGGAAGTTGGTACTGGAAAAGAGATTGAGGAGGAGAAAATGGAAGAACAGATGTACCCCGGAGCTCCCGAAATGATCGGAAAAATTCTGAATGCGTTGCTACTCGACCCGGTGGAGCGGGAACGAAGCCGTGTGTTTGCATTACAGAAGCTGATCCGGGAAAGTCAAAACCGTCACGGATCGGTGTTCAGTGAAAAGGTCGCTGAACTTCTGTCCCCGTATATTGGGGGAAATCTGGTGGATACCTCCTTTTATTTCCATCGTCCGGAGGATGATATTGGTGTTCTTGCAAAGGATTTCATTCCGGACGTCGCGGATCGACTCGGTGGACTCTGGGGTCGGATTTTTCATCGGTTTGCTTCCAGCCGTGCTACCGGGAACTGGGACCTGGCCAGTTATATGCTCTTTGACGAAGAATACACCACAGAACTAATCAAGAGAGGTGAGGAGGACGTATACGAAAATCAGGAGAGTCTGAAATCGTTCTTTCGAGACTGATGGATCGAGGTAACGGTGTCATGAAGGGGGGATGGAAAATTCGTCCTTGATCGGTGCAGGAAATCTGTTACAATGTACTATCCTTTAATCAGCAGCATTCCATCGTCTGCTGAAACATCTCGCTTCCTCCGTCGAATGCAATTGGGTTCTCCGGAGGGCACGGATTCGCAGGCGATCCCCAGGGCGCATCGTGGAGAAACCACAATCACCCGGAGATTCCAATTGGATTCGATCTCCTTGATACTCGGCATTGTTTCCTCAACAATCCGTGACCTTCACCTAAATCAAGATGCCCATAATCGGGTTCTTCATAAACGGGCCGTCTGCGGTGTCACTTCTCGTCAGAAACCCGCAGAAGGGGTTGCTTCCTCGAAAATCCTTGCAGCCGACCCGTTTACGAAGAACTGAGGATGCGGATTTCTCGCGTTGTCATGCTAGGAGGCTGCTGAAA
>CAZSFH010000290.1:0-3009 GCA_964606115.1 uncultured Planctomycetia bacterium
CGAAATTTATGAGCTTGAAAGAAAACGCCTGAAAAACCGGCAAACGGCTGATAATCTTCCTGCTTTGCTCTCCTTTATCGGCACGTTTGCCGTCGCGGGTCTATGTACGTGGGTGGTTCAGCAGTTTGATCTATCCCATATCACACGCTTAATCCTTTACGGAACAGGTGTTGGAACCGGATTCGTGATGACCTTTTATTATATTTTCTTCTCGAAACGTGATCCGACCCCTTCGGACGTTTTTGATGAACATCTGGAGGAGATACGGCCTTTGCTGAAAGAAATCAACCCGACTCAAGACGAACTTCATCGTGTCTGTGATCAGTACCGATCACTTCAGTTAAGCAGTGCGGATCTGATTGATACAGACCGGATCACGTCCATGATCCAGACGGAGAGCTCTGATTGAGGCCAGGTTTTTCCAGCTTCATAGGCCCTGCGGATGGGCTTAGAACGATTTCGTTTCAGGGCGGGATTTCTCCTCTTTTTCCTGTTTTTCCTCTTTATGTGTGGATTCCGGCATCGAAATTTCATTTCGGTAATGTCTTTTTGCAGTTCCCCATATGGTCAACTTGTTATTGCCGGCGGCAACCGGATGAGTTTGCTTTTTGAGGTTTAACGTTTGTGTTAACGACAGCGTAAACATTTTCTGTGTGCTGAACACGTATCTGGAGGTAAAACGTGAATCCAGTTTCATGTTCATTTGCTCAAAGGTGATGTCAAATCGAAATCGGACGACCCCGCAGTCCATTCCCTGCCTGCGAGTGCGTTTTACCACGTTCATCGTTCCGGAGTGAAACGTGAAATTTGGGAACTTCTGTTGGTAGTACGAGTTGAAATCTTCCATGACCTCTTCCGAAAGCGTCACTTCTTTTCCGATACGGAAGGAGCGGGACTGGAGGTATTTCTTGATCGGACTTTTCCCTTTGATCGAATCATAGTCGTCATTGATGAGTTCTTTTTCCTCCGGCGATACCTCCTTTCGATCCATCCTGGAGATCTCAAGGCCGTCGTTCGTTCTCTCGATTTTGTACGTGTGGCCCGTTATCGGCTCCTTCTTTTTTTGAACTCCTTCCTGGAACGTATCATTCACCGTTCTGTACTTGTGGTATGTGACTTTGAACTTTTTCTGTTTCTCTTTATTGGAAAGAATGATCTGCGTTTTTTTCTTGTGCCTGGAGCTATACTGCCGCATGGCACCTGTGATCTGATTCTCCTTTTTTTTATACCCGATGATTTCTTTTTCGAAGGAGGAATTTATGGAACGCGTGGTTCCTTCGGGATACGATTGATTTTTAAACGTTATTTTTTCGGGTCGTTCTTCAGGTTTGTCGTCTGGTTCCTCTGAGATGACCAAACCCCATCCGTACCCCGCAATCGATAGAAAAGCGAGCATGACCAGCACCCGCAGCTCCGTTATCTGTCTCATTTTCCCCTTCTCCTTTTGAATTACCTGTATATGAACGAGCTGGATGAAGCGAAAGGTGACCGGGATTCAGAAACTTTCAGGCCCGTCTCCCGTTTCCTTTTTCCAGGTCGCATTAATAACGGCATTGTTTCGGAGGATGGTGAGTCGAAATGTTCGATTGCCGTCAAACCGGATATAGTTTTTGTTTTTCGCGAACACGTGACTGTACGAGGCCACGGATTTTCCATCGATGACAAGGTTATACGTATTGTTATCGATTGCTAAGTACGCGTAGTGATATCCCTCGGGGCTCCAGTAAAATCCGTTCGATAACATATCATCATGCGACTGAACAATGTTCCCATCCACCACAACCATCCGTTGTTCGTCCCGGACCCCGGTGTACGTCAACCGTTTGCCATGCGGACCGAAATTGAGGCTCTGCAGGATGATGTCATCAAATTCATGTTGTTTCTCCCGACCGTTGACGACCAGAACGAACTGATCGTTCTTTTTGATTCCCGCGTAGGCAACCTTCTTTTCGTGGGGACCAAACACCGATCCAATCAGATGCACGTTTTTATATTTCTTCTGTTCCTGGCCGTCCACCACCATGAATGATTTCTTCTTCTCGGTCACGGAGAAAAGAAATCGCTTTCCCGAGGGGGAAAATCGGAAACTTGATAGTTGAACGTTTCCATACGGACCATACTCTTTTCCGTCCACGACGACCACCCACTGTTCATCGTTCCGGGCCGCATACGCATAGTGGTTGCCGTTGTCGCTCAACACATGTTGTGTCACTTCGTCGTATTTTTTCTGTTCTTCTCCGTTCACGACCGTAAACCATTTCTTATCCCTCCGGGCACGATACAGTAATAGGTTGTCACTCCGGTTGTTCTGAGAGAATTTTATATTTTTGTACGAATCAACAATTCGATCCTTTCGGATTAGTTTCCACGGATCATTGTCCTGTTTCTTCTTGATCGCGTAGATCCATTCGCCTCCGGAGTAAAACAGGGAAGAACACTTCACACCTTTCTTTTTCGGGTCACCATTAATCACGGGATATGTATGGCCGTCTTTTTTTACGACATACCCATACTGGCCCTTGTGGAACGTAAATTCACTGTAAAATATATCGTTGTAAGGCCCTTCTTTTTTGTCATTTATGATGCAATACCACTTTTTGCCTTTGTTTGCGAAATATACCGCGACGTTTTTTGCATAAAAAAGTTTGTCCGAGATCAACATCGAATCGTAAGGGGTCGTATTCATTTTTTTTCCGTCCACCACCAGGAACGAATTGCCATCTGATTTCCCGTGGTAATAGTAATGATTCCCCTCTTCACTAAAAAGCACTTTTTTTGGAGAAATCGAGTCGAATGAAAAAGGGTCCACGTCCCCGTCGATCACCGCCCGGAACGAGCCCTGGTTCTTGACTACGTATCCCAAGCGATCACTGTCTGGATCCCATGAAACAGAAAACACTTCGTCATAGGAGGCGTGTCGTTTGTTGTTCAGGACGACCGCCTGACGGTTGCCAATATTGATGCGATACGAACACTTTTGAAAATCCGGGGAAATTTGAGCAGATCCGC
>CAZSFH010000291.1:0-3005 GCA_964606115.1 uncultured Planctomycetia bacterium
CTCTGGCGGGAACCGTTCATCGAACTGGTTCGCGGATTTCAGAAAGGAAATGAGATTGAAGAACTCGTCGAGGAGTCGGATGTAAATCTGCACGCCGATACGCCGGCTTCTTTTGGTGATAACAAAGCTTCCCGGGATTCGGAACCGTATCCGCTATACAAGCACCAGGAAGAGGCGGTTCGACAGATTGTCGGGGACGAAGAAAACACAATCATTGCCACCGGTACCGGTTCCGGGAAAACGTTCTGTTTTATGATTCCCATCATCAGCCGGTGTCTTTCTCTTCAGGATCAGGACGTCGGCGGCGTGAAGGCGTTGATCATCTATCCGATGAATGCGCTGGCGAATTCACAGTACAACGAATTTGCCGCGCGTCTCCATCGCACCGGTGTAACCATCGGATTGTATACCGGAGATACGGAACACAAGAACGAGCGGGCGATCTCGTCGTTTCAGGAACGATTCGGACGAGAGGAACCGTACGATTCGGAGCTGATCAGCCGGGAGCAAATGCAGGACACCCCCCCGGATGTGCTGATGACGAACTACCAGATGCTGGAGTTTATTCTTACCCGACGGGAGGATCAACAGCTGTTTCCACAGGGGGAGGGGGCGCTTGAGTTTATTGTGCTGGATGAGCTTCACACGTACTCCGGCATGCGCGGGGCGGACGTGTCCTGTCTGATGCGTCGTCTCAAGGAGCACATCGGTGTCGCGGGGGACGTTCGATGCATCGGCACCAGTGCAACGATCCATTCGGGAGAGGGACAGACGGAAACGCGCGAGGAAATTGCGTCGTTCGCGGAAGATCTGTTCGGGGAACCGTTTTCCGCCGGGTCGGTGATTGAGGAATCACGAATTCCATGGCGGTCGGAAAACCGGGATCTGAAACCGTTTCCGGACCATTCGCTCGTGGATCCGGAACTCCTCACGGGCAATTTTGAGACCCTGGAGGATGTTCTTCCCGTCGCGGAAGCGATCTCGGGAGGCAATTTGTCCGGTGTTGAAGATCCGACGGAACTGGGGGAGGAATTGTATAATAATCCGATCCTGGCCTTTCTGGAAGAGCGGTGCCAGACGGGTCCAGTTTCGTTCCGTGATCTGACGGAACGGTATCAGGAGACCCACCGTTCCGGATTGACGCGGGACGAATGCCGGAATGAACTGATTGCCGGATTGCTGGTGGGATCGATGGCGGAGGAACAGCGCGGGGGACGGATGCGGGAACGGTTTGTGCCGAAGGTTCATACGTTCTACTCCCAGGGCCGTTCGGTGGTCAGTTGTCTTTCTCCCGAGGGGCTACATTTATCCGACCGCGGGGAAAACATCTGTTCGAGGTGCGAGGAGGAACGCTATGCCTTCCCGATCGTATTCTGTCGGAATTGCGGTCAGGAATATTTTTCCGTAACACAGAACGGGAATGGGAAGCTGGATCCGGCCGAAATAGACGAACGGGAAGATCATGTGTATCTGTACCTCGGGAAATGGAACGACGAAGAGGTTCCGATTCCCGGGTACTGGAAAGCGCCTCACGGGGAGGTGAAAGAGACGTACGAGGATGCCCTTCCGCAATCGACGGTGTACGATCTCGAGCAGAATGTGCTTGCTCCAGAGGAAGCGGGAGAGAAAACTCGAACCGTAACGATGGTTCCACATCCTTTCCAGCTCTGTGTGAACTGCGGGATCTCCTATACCAAAAACAAGAGTGAGTTCGGAAAACTGTTTGCCATCGGCGGCGTGGGTCGATCCACGGCCACGGACGTGATTGTAAATTCCACGATGGAGTCTTTGCCGGAACGGGAACGCAAAATGATCGTGTTCTCGGACAACCGTCAGGACACGGCATTGCAATCCTCACACATGAATCAGCTCCGTCGGTGGATTCAATTCCGCCGCGCGCTGTACCTGGCGGTTCGGAATCAGTCAGACCAAACGCTAGCTCTCCACACCGCCGGGAACAAGGTCGACGACGTATTGCGGGATTCAGAAATTATGCAGGATTATCACAGGGGGGACCGTCAATTCGGCGTGCCCCGGGGAGCCAGAAATGCGTGGCAGAATTACCTGAACTATTTGCTCACGGAGGATCTTCGGAAGGATTCACTTCGCCTGCATCAGGATCTGGAGGATGGGGGATGTCTGATGGTGGATTTTCTGGACCTGGATGAGTTTGCGGCTGCCGACGAGCTGTGGACGGAGCAACCGGTACTGGGTGATGCCAGTGGGGCAGAACGGGCTGATTACATTCGTGGAATCCTGAGTTACATGAAAGACCAGCTCTCGGTGGCGAATGAATATTTCCTGAACAGCTCGGATTTCGATAATGAGGTTCTGAAACGCATTGATGAAAATATTCAGTTTGATCACGGATATTACACGAGACGCTGGCCGGCGTACGCTTTGGATCAGAAGACGGAATACTCACATACAGTGGAACCGAAATCGTTTATTTCGTCCTCGACCAACACCTTTCAGGCGTGGACCAAGCGGTTCTGGAACGTGGACGTGGATGCAGCCCGGGACATTATTCGATCAACGATTGAACAGATTACGTCAGAAACGGAATATCTTGAGAGAACACCGGATCGCTCTGGTTTTATGCTCAACCCGGAGTCCATGATTTTTCGGTTGCTTGAGGACCCCGAACAGGAGGTGTGTGTCGATTGTGGAAACGTTCTTCATTTTCGAACCACCGATCAGTGTTATCGAATGTACTGCCGGACCGGTTCGAAGAAAAAGAACTTATCAAACAACTATTTTCGACAGGAGTATCTCAAGAAACCGGACCAATCGGTGCAGATTACGTCGTCCGAGCACAGCGGTCAGCTTTCCGGCGAGGAGCGTCAGGAGATTGAACAGGCATTTGAAGAAGACACGTCTGAACTGAACGTGATCGTCTGTACGCCGACCATGGAACTGGGGATCGACATCGGTGATCTTTCTGCCGTCATGATGCGGAACATTCCGCCGAAACCATCAAACTACGCGCAGCGGGCGGGACGTGC
>CAZSFH010000292.1:0-2968 GCA_964606115.1 uncultured Planctomycetia bacterium
TGATGTCCACACCCACTTCATCCAGGAAATCATAAATTCTCAGGGCGTGCTCCCGTTCTTCCTCCGCCTGTTCTTCAACAAAAGCGGCAAAGCCATCCCAGTTTTCCGCTCGTAGATACGCTCCCATGCCGAGATACATGGCCGAAGCATCAAATTCACGTTTAAGTTGTTCCTGCAGAGCGTCAACTAACTCGTCACTAATCATGGTTTTTTCACCGGAAATGCAGAGAATTTACACAAATTCGATGATGATACAATATAATAACTAACCCGAACATATTCAAGGTTTCTCGCTTTGCTTATTCCGGTTTGAATTTCATCCCTCCCGCTTTGAGAATAATATTTGTAACCATCGAGGAGGTAATACAGACTTTCTTTTCTTACCGAGGATCATTTTATTTCAGGAGGAGGTTCCATGAGTGATGACGAAAACGTAGAGATCCCTCAGAAATCGCCGTACGTAATGGAAATGGAGCCGGGCGAATACTGGTGGTGTCGATGTGGTCGATCCGACAACCAGCCGTTCTGCGACGGGTCCCACGAGGGCACGGGTCTGTCACCTGTAAAACTGGAGGTTGACGAGAAAAAAACCATCGCATGGTGTGGATGCAAACACACCGGTGACCAGCCGCTATGTGATGGAACCCACTCCTCATTAGAATAACCGGAGTAGCACCAGGAGTGAATAGGCGGAAAACCATCTCCGCCTTCACAATCGGGGTTCTCATCAGTACCCCGACCGTGAGGGAGGCGACATGCCTGACAGTTAGATTCCAATTTTGACAGGCTCTCCGTCCTTTACGATTAGATGAGATTCAGGCCGTGATTGGTTTTCACAACATCCTCGGACACCCGGGGCCGATCGACATTCTGAAACGGCATCTTGCCGGGTCGTCCGGTGCGCATGCGCTTCTTTTTGAAGGTCCATCGGGCATCGGGAAACGGCTGACCGCCCTGACCGCCGTGGCAACCCATCTTTGCCAGAATCCAGGCGAGGATGGTGCCTGCATGTCCTGTCCCTCCTGCAGGCAGATGACCGCCGGTTCTCACTTCGGCCTCTGGTTAATCGATCCCGACCTGTCGAAAGGGGACCGTGATCCGGAGGATCCGGAGCCGGTGGAGGGCCTGCGTCCCCGGCTGTTCGAAGATTCATCAGCATCGGGAAAGATTGGTATTGATCCGATCCGGTCCTTAAAGGAAGAACTGTCACTGAAACCGTCGGATGACCCGAGACGGGGCATCGTCCTTGCCGATTTCGACGAAGCCACGCTGGAAGCTCAGAATGCGGTCCTGAAAACCCTCGAGGAACCCCCCGACCAGACCCTTTTGATCTGTACCGCCTCCAGCAGGGAAGGACTCACGGATACGATCGTCTCGCGTTGTCAGCGAATCCGGTTTCAACCGCTGACCACCGATCAGGTGCTTTCGATTCTCGACGAAAAGACGGACGTGGACCCTGACCAGCGTGAATTTCTTGCCCGTATATCGGGCGGCCGTCCGGGGCTTGCTCTCCGGTTCTCGACGGACGAGTTTCTGGAGAAGCGAAACGCCTTTATTGAGGCCGTCAAGGAGTACGGGGGACCCTCGGATCCCCGGTTTCGAAACGAAGCGGAGGAGGTATTTGGAACCGGATCCGACGCTGTAATCGGCCAGAGCCCATTCTCGGAGTACCTCCTGTTCCACCGTGCCCTGCTGCAGGACGTTCTGTACAGAAAAGTAGCGTTCAACGATCAGGAATCAACTCACTTCCCGGAAGAGGTGGTGGAACAGGCCGCGGACAACATGGACATTCAGCAGATCATCGACGCCGCGGAACGCCTCGAAACCCTGGATCGGGCCGACGATCTTCACATCAACAAAAAAGTGCTGATCGAAAACCTTCCCGTCTGAGCAGCGGAGCGCCACCATCCCTGGTCGCTTTTTAAACAAAAAAATCCGCCGACAAGGATGCCGGCGCTCCAATCTTTTGTCATACGGAAAGCGTCAACAAAAAATTCGTGAGACCTGGACGGATTTCCTCATGGATTTACCGGTGAAATATGACCAACTTCATTGAAGTGAAATTTCATTAAAAACCTTCTATATTCACCCGGGTCGTGCGGCCTGCGTTCTTGTTTTCGGGAAGAGAAACCTGATGGTCCGTTCCATTCAACGTCAGGGTGACGGATTTCTTTTGCTGCGTTGGATCGGAGAGGTGGATTAGTGATTCGTCCCCGTTTTTTTGAAGGATCACCATGCAGGAACCGTCCACGGCTACGGAGCCGAGTTCCTCCACTTCCAGGGTGCCCGGCCGATAAAAAACGGCGTATACCCGGTTCGTTGCTTTGTTCCGAAGGGCCTGCAGTTCCCCGGTATTTGAAAGCACGCGGAATGAAGTGGACTTCGTGAATTGCCGGAGTTTCGATGGGGTTGTTCCGGGAACCACGGCGTAGCTGTAGCGCTTGTTTTCGGATGCACTGCCGTGGTTTATCCACACGGAGAACACGTCTTTCGTGATTTCCTGATTATAATGATGATTGATGGATTTCCAGTTTCCGGATCGCTGCTCCTGCGTTACGTGCACGCGGTCTGATTCAAGAAATACGTATCCTGTGTTGTTATGGTGGACCCAGTCCAGTTCGCGGTAATATTTGTGGGTTGAAGACTGAACACGAGGAGAGATCGTCCGCGCGTTCACGGTGACGTCTCCCTCCAGCAGGCTTTGCTCGACCGACGTGATGACCGAACCCTCCGGTTTTGCATCCGTGTCCGTATGTTTGATCTGTGTCCCCATACACACCACGGCGTCTTTCAAAAAGAACCAGGATTTTTTCGCTTCCAACCCCCATTTCATATAGTGCATGGCGGCGGCGCCGACCTTGTTCCCGGACACACCGCCGACAAACGACGTGGAACCACGGGTTTTTTCCTGTCCTTCGGACCAGTTGTACGTTGGGAATCGCTTTTCCGACTCGGCGGTCACCCCGGG
>CAZSFH010000293.1:0-2959 GCA_964606115.1 uncultured Planctomycetia bacterium
TGCCCGTGCGGCGTCGACGAGTTCGTCGGTCACGGCCGACGTGTACGACCTATCTTCAGACGCCGGTGAAACAGTATAAGCTCTCTTCCTTGAGTCGGATCAAATACGTGCAGAATGCCTGTGAAATAATTCGGGAAAAAGTGGAGCGCTATCAACCCCATCTGTCAAGGGAGGAGCTCATCGAAAAATACCGTGCCCTGGAGCAGCGGCAGGCTGAACCGGAAATCGAGGAAGAACAGCCGAGCCCCGATACGTCGTAATGACGACGGGAGTTGCTCAACAAAAGTGTGTTCTTCATCCGAGTCGAAGCGCCGCCGGACGTTGTCCGGAGTGTGAAGAGTATTATTGCCGGGAATGTATTACGGAACACGAAGGACGGGTAATCTGCGCGAGTTGTCTGGAGGAGGTAACCGGGGACGAAGCGGAGGAGGAGTTTGATTGGTCCCTTCTGCTGGAGGTGCTAAAAGCAACCGGCGGATTTTTTCTCTGCTGGTTCTTTTTCTATGCCATTGCTCAATTGCTGTTGAAGATTTCAACGCCTCTACAGCAAAACATGCCGTTTTAAAAGTTCATTCATCGGAATTAACCGTCGCGGATGAAGTCTGACACCGAGGAACGAACCGGTCTTGAACTCATTGACGAGGCGATTTCGATCGTCCGTGCAAGCATCGGCGGCGGATATCTGTATTATCTTATCGGGACCCTGCCGTTCCTTGTCGGCTGGGTGTTTTTCTGGCTGGAAATGCTGCGAAGCAGTTTTGCCCTGGAGTATGCCGGACCCCTGTCCATGGGAATGGCCCTTCTTTTTTTCTGGATGAAAACCTGGCAGGCCCTTTATTCGAATCATCTTCTCTGTTCTGTTCAGGGGATTTCTCCACCCGATCTCTCCCCCGGGCACCTATGGACGGTGGCTCACCGCCAGTTTCTGGTTCAATCGTCCGGCCTTGTTTTGCTTCCGGTCGCTCTGTTGATTGCGGTACCCTTTGGATGGGTGTACGCCTTTTATCAGCATTTCACCATTTACTCAGGAGAACACCGGGATCGTGTCTCCTCCCTCCTGTCAAGATCCATGGAAAGGGCCGGTCAATGGTCGTATCAGAATCATATGGTTCTTCTCCTCATGTCGTTCGCCTCGTTCGTTGTCTATCTTGGTATCCTGATTCTTATTATTTTTCTACCTCAACTTCTCAAGCGATTGACCGGTGTACAATCGTTTTTTACGAGAGCGTCTCCCTGGCAATTTCTTAAGCTACTTGCAAGCCCAACTCTTCACATGGTGGCTCTGTGTTTCATGTACATTGTGACGGATCCGGTTATGAAAGCGGTTTATGTCCTCCGGACGTTCTACGGGGAATCCATTAAGACGGGAGAGGATCTCAGGACACGGTTGCGGCGAATTCGGTCGAAGGTTTCCGCCGCCGGTCGCCGGGGATTGATCCTTTTATTTGCCGCCTTTCTTTTTGCAGGAGGAATGACTGTTTCGATGTATGCCCAAACCGATCGGGACACGTCTCAGAGCCGAAAAGAGGTTTCCGACCGTGATCTCGACCAGGCTATCGACCGGGAGATCTCATCACTTGAATACGACTGGCGGCTTCCCCGAAAGGAATCGAGACAGGAGGCGACTCGGGAGAAAAATTGGCTCGATGCGTTTTTTCAGGACGTCTTCGAGACGTTGGATTCGATCCTGAGCTGGATCGGAGACGCGCTGGAACAATTTCTCGAGTGGATCTCCGATTCGAAGTCGGAACCTACCGCCGGAGGAGAAGGGTTTAACTGGTCAGGTGTATCCGTCATGAAACTTCTGCTATTACTGTTTAGCGGAGGTCTTCTGGCCCTGGGCATTTATTTGCTCATCAATTATTACACGGACAGGGAAATGGAAGAATCGGAGGGGGAGGCCTCTGGTCACGGCGGTGATGAAGACGTGGATATTGAGGAGGAAGAAGTGGATCCTCGGTCACGGTCCATGAATCACTGGGAGTCTCTCGCCCGGGAGCTGGTCGAAGACGAGGAATACCGCAAGGCCGTCCGTGCTTTGTTTCTCGCCAGCTTATCCTACCTGGCCGATAACCGTCTGATTGAAATCCGTCGTTTCAAGTCCAATACCACCTATCAGAAGGAACTCGAGCGGCACCTGCGCGACGAGGACGAGCGGGTACAGGCTTTCCGGGATAATGTTCGGACGTTCGAGGGGATCTGGTACGGACAGCGTGAGGCGACTCCCTCCCTGTTCCGGCAGTTCCGTCAAAATCAGGAACGCCTCATCACCGAAACGGGTGATCATGACACGTAAACGGAACATTTTTCTGGTTTTGCTTCTTCTGATTTTCTTTGCGGGTTCGATTTATTATTTGCTCCGAATGGCACATCGCTCCGGCGATGTACCTGATTATTCCACGCAGAGTTCGGCCCGGCTCGGCACGAAAGCGCTGTATGATAGTTTATACCGGATAGATTCCCTTTCCGTTCGTCGAGATTACCGTGAACTCAATGACCTGATCAACGGAAAGACGGAAACCATTTTTTTGATCGGGGTCCGTCCATATGCAATTCGTCCCGACGTTGGAAAGGTCGTTCGGCGGTTCGAGGCCACCGTCGAGCGGGCTCTCGAGGACCGGGTCGTGCTCAGCTTCACCCCCGGATCGGTTGACAAAAAAAGAGGTCGAGTGTTTAGTGAGCTGGAGGAGGAGGTGATAGAGCAAATCACGAGACGGTACGTACGGGTGAATGAAAAAAAGGTGAAGACGAACAACAATGAATTTTCCTCGTTGACTGGGGTGGAAAACGGAGTCCGGCGCGATTCGGTTGTCAATGGGTCAAAGACGGTTTCCAGGGGGACTCTTCCGTCGACCATACCTGTACGGAAGGACGTCAAGCTATCCGCCGGACCGGAATGGACGGAGATCTATCAGTACCATGGACAACCGGTTGTACTGGAGGGGGGGGGTCATGGGGG
>CAZSFH010000294.1:0-2946 GCA_964606115.1 uncultured Planctomycetia bacterium
CGACTAGCCGTGGCGAGAACGATCGAAATGCCGGTTCTCCACGATGGAATCCGTGGAAAGAGCATACGGTTGATCGTCTCCCGGAGCAAGAAGAGCGGCGTCGTCCCCGATCCCCCGGAGAACCGGTGCCTCGACGTCTCCGAATTGCTCCGCGAGCCATCGGACTCGTTCCCGTTCGCCGAAATCACTCATTCGAGACATTCCTGAATCCAGCTCAGATACGAGGCCGATCCTTCGCTCAGGGACAATCCGATTACTTCCGGCTCGTCGTACGGGTGGTGTTCGCTCACATAAGCTTCCAGGGAAGAATACACGCCCCGGGTGGTCTTCGCAATCAAGAGATTCTCGTTCGCCTCCTCCAGGTTCCCCTCCCACTGGAAGAAACTGCGGACCTCGTCCAGTACGTTCACACACGCGGCCAGATCTCGATCGACCAGTGTTCGGGCAAACGATTCCGCGTCCGTATCCGTATCCTCCGGATATGTGATCAGCACAAGCAACTTCTCGTCGGGTTCCGGGTCCGTCATGTCAGGAATCTCAAATCGGTGATAATGATGGACGTAAATGACGTTTCAGCACATGACAGGAACGCTTATTTTATCTCAGTCGATCGGTCGTTTGAAAGCAGAACGCCGCTGAAACCACTTCCTGCGAGTCCGAGTGGAGGTAAAAATCTGTTGAGCTCCTCAGTGAGGGTTTTATTCTTTGATGCGGGTTGATTAAGATGTATGGATTCTTATTCGATTGGAGACGGAACCTTTCCGTTTTAATGTCGTTCTCCTCGCCGCCGCTCCGGCGATGGAAACGGATGCCGGAATAGCTACCAGCTTATGGAAAACCTTTTGTCCTTCGCCATCAACATATCGCTCTGGACGATGGGTCTATCATTTTTTCTCGCGATGATCCGGGTTGTGATTGGTCCGACGACCCCGGATCGTGTAGTGGCGTTGGACTTGATCTCCTATCTGGTCATCGGATTCATCACGATCTACTGTATACGTGCGGGGCTGGAAATCTACCTTAACGCCACCATTGTTCTCGCGCTGGTCTCCTTCCTGAGCGTCATTGCGATTGCGCGGTACGTGGAACGGCCCAAGCAGGAGCACCTGGATAACCGGGAGAAGGCCAATGACTGAACTCTACGAACTCATTGTTTCAATTCTCCTTTTGATCGGTTCCTCCTTTATGCTGATTGCCGCGATCGGGATCCTTCGAATGCCAGATCTGCTGATCCGGATGCACGCGGCCACGAAAGGAGGCACGCTTGGGGCGGGGTTTCTCCTGCTCGGCATGGCGGTGCACTTCCGTGAGATCTCGGTCGTCACCACCTGCCTGGCCGCTATCTTTTTCATTGTGGCCACCGCTCCCGTCGCTGCCCACCTCATCGCCCGAGCGGGATATTTTGAGGAAGTCGAACTATGGGAGGGTATGACGACCGACGAAGTGCTTGAGGGGTACGAAGAACCCCACATGGCGCCGGATCCGGAAATTGGAGGGGGACCGGAGGGGGAGGAAACGACATGATCTACGTCTTCGGCGCGATTTTCGGAGCCGCCCTTCTCGCCCCGGTGCTGTACCGCCTCTTCCATTCCTTTACCGGATGGGTTCTGGCCGCCGTACCCGCGGCCGCTTTTGGATACCTGCTTTCGTTCACCGAACCGGTTCTTGGGGACGGCGAAAAACTGACCTGGGTCTACAGGTGGTTTCCCGCCAGGGAGGTGCACATGTCTTTTTACCTGGACGGGTTGAGCCTGCTGTTCGGTTTAATGATCACCGGAATCGGAGCACTGATCGTGATCTACGGCGGCGGGTACCTCAAGGGAGACCGGGACGTTGACCGGTTCTACCTTTCGCTTTTTCTGTTTATGGGATCCATGCTTGGGGTCGTGCTTTCCAGCAACCTGATCGCGATGTTTATTTTCTGGGAGGGCACCAGTTTTACCTCCTATCTGCTGATTGGGTACCACCACGAGGACGAGACGTCACGGCGAAACGCGCTTCAGGCGCTTCTGGTAACGGGGCTCGGTGGTCTGGCGATGTTTGCGGGGCTGATTCTCCTGAAATTCGCCGGCGGTGGGTGGGAACTGTCGACGATGCTCGAACAAAAAACGCACCTCGGAGGGCATGCGTATTACGTGCCGATCGTTCTACTGGTGCTGGCCGGGGCACTGACCAAGTCCGCACAGTTCCCCTTTCATTTCTGGTTGCCCAATGCCATGGTTGCGCCGACCCCCGTCAGCGCGTACCTGCACTCCGCCACAATGGTGAAGGCGGGCGTTTATCTTCTGGCCCGTCTGCTTCCGATCCTGGGAGGAACCGCTCTCTGGACCGGCACGGTGACGCCCTTCGGGGCGGTGACCATGGTGGTTACCGCCTGGCTCGCGCTCTGTTACACCGACCTCAAGCAGATTCTCGCCTACTCGACCCTGTTGATTTTAGGCATGCTTGTCATGCTGATCGGAATGGGAACCGAGGAGGCGGTGAAAGCAGCCGTCATCATGATTCTCGCCCACGCGCTGTACAAAGGGTCGCTGTTCATGATTGCCGGCTGTGTGGATCATGAGACGGGAACACGGGACCTCACGGAACTGAACGGGCTGTTCGGCTCCATGCCCTTCAGCGGCACTTTCGCGTGTGTGGCAGCGGTCTCGATGGCCGGACTTCCTCCGATGATCGGGTTTATCGGAAAAGAAGCGGTACTGGAATCCACGCTTCATTTCATGCACGGATCCTCCGAAGCACTTCTGCTGACCGGAGCAACGGTCTTTTCAAGCATCGGGGTTTTCGTCGCCTCCGGCCTTGTCTCTCTGTACCCATTCCTGGGATCCGAGGAACGGGCACCGGAACATCCTCATGAAGCACCGTTTTCGATGCTTCTCGGTCCGGGTCTTCTCGCGTTCGGGAGCCTGCTCCGGACGTTCATGGTCCTCGAGTCGATGCGGCTCG
>CAZSFH010000295.1:0-384 GCA_964606115.1 uncultured Planctomycetia bacterium
TAATCGTTATCGCAATCGTAATCCACGGTCCGAAGGACCGTCCCGCTCCCTTGCCCCTCCGCCCCTCCGCACCCGTGCTCCCTCGCACGCTTTCACAGAATCGCATAACGCATAACGCATAACGCATTACGCATTACGCAATACGCATAACACCCCCCGCATCCCACATCCCGCATCCCGCAGTCACGGAATCACGAATTCACGCAACCAACGCAACAAACGCAAATAACGTAACCAACGCGACGAACGCGATAAACGCGACAAACGTACCGCGAACCCGCCCACGATTGAAAGGTATATTGAACATCAAATAAAATAAAATGTTGGAGAACCGGCAAACTCGCAGCATCACAATCAGAGCAACCACACTCAACCCAATGTGAT
>CAZSFH010000295.1:394-2910 GCA_964606115.1 uncultured Planctomycetia bacterium
AGAACCAGCAAACTCGAAGCATTACATCAGAGTAACCAAACTCTGTCCAATTTGATCTTTTTATTAGGGTGAATCGATGAAGAGAAGCGAACTGGAAATGGAAAAATACCGTTCCACCTGGGAAGAGCGGTGGAGACGGGAAAAGGAGCAGGAGCAGAAACGGATAAAGGAGGCGGAACAATCAGCAAAGTCCATCGCTCGTTATTTGCATCAGGAACACGGTGTGGAAACCGTATATCTCATCGGTTCGCTGCGAGATTCAAGCCGATTCAGTGCTCGGTCGGACATCGATCTCGTCGTGAAAGGTTTGGATCCATCAACATACGTTTCCGTTCTTGCCGGGTGTCGTGACCGGTTGCCGGATGGAATGGAACTGGATGTAATTCCCTTCGAGGACGCGGCCCCCGAGATTCGGCGTGAAATTGAACGGAGCGGGAAGCGTCTTTCCGGGAAATCATGAGTCGAAACCGTGATTTCACAAACGGTCTCCAGTCGGACCTCCGGACGGAATTATCCAATCTCCAGAAAGTGGTTCGGGAAGTCGAAGAGGTCCGGTCGAAGTTTGACAATGAGCCTGATCATATTCAGATTCGTGCCCTTGGGAGCCTGGTTCACGATTACTACACGGGGCTGGAAAACCTGTTTGAAATCATCGTTAAACGAGTGGACAAAGATGTCCCCGAGGGATCGGGCTGGCACACCGTTTTGCTGAAGAGGATGTCATCCGAATTTGACGACGTACGACCTGCCGTCATCGATCGGGAGCTGGCTAATGAATTAAAAGAATACCTTGAGTTCCGACATTTGTTCAGACACATATATGGATTTGATTTAAATTGGAAACGATTCCGATATCTGATCGAAGATCTACCGGAAATTCATAAAAAAATCAAAGAGAAGCTCAATGAATTCCTGGAATTTTTAGAAAACCTTTCCGATAATTGACCCGATGAGACTGTTGATCATCTCCTGATTGGAATCGCAATCCTGACCCTATAAAAACCACTACTGCCTCCAATTCCCTTACCGTTTAATTTTCTTGCCAATCGCTTTGTTATTTCTTTCTGATCTAATTTTCATCTGTGTTCATCCGCGTGCATCTGTGGTTCATAATCATTTTTTTTATTTTCTTCTTTTCTTGCCTATCGCCAATCGCCTACCGCCTATCGCCTGCTTTTATTTTCCATCGACGGATTATTTTACGCCAAGACGCAGTCACGCAATAAACGCGACGAACGCGAATAACGCAATTAACGATCTCACGTTTTTCACGATTCTCACGCTTTTTACGAAATACGGCCCACGCATCTCGTGTACCACAGAAGATGAAGCGATTAAGAAAAACAGGAAGGAGACCGGAATTTCAATCATCCAGGTATTTCAGATCCGCTTTGTCGATATCACGACCGGCTGCCTGCTTTGCACGAATTAAATCGTTCTTTGATATAAAATTTACACGTACGGGCGGGTTTGATTGAAACGTTTCCTGAATTCGATTCTTCCATACCTCTTCAAATGACACGCCCGGTATTGATCCCATAAGATCGATTCGATTCGGTTCTCGACCAAATTGAAAGAACACCTCTTCCTCAAGAAGTTCGTTTTTGTCTGAGATGGATGGAACATGACCGTCCCAGAAGTCCAGCAAACCGTTGTAGAGCCGTTCCGCATTCACTTCGGACCGTTCATAGAAAACATCCAAATCGTTCGTGTTCCGTGCGTACCCGTGGTATATAACGGCAATCCCGCCTACCAGAAGGTATCGAACGTCATACTCCTCAAGCACCCGGAAAAAGTCCAGGGAATCATCGTCAAGCCAATCGGGACAGTTCATTTCGAATCGGACCAGGGAACAGGCTTTTTTTGAATATCACTGTTTCGTAAATGTCCTTCCAGATCTTCCAGACGCATTCCTTGGAACGAAAGAAACTGTTTCTTTAGGAAGGTGAGATTTTGAAGCCGTTCATCCGGTGTACGGGTGGCAGCCCGTTTACGGTCGGCTTCATTCATTTCTTCAAAAGACGAATACGTTCGTATTTCTCGTTTCATCTTTTCTTTTTACAAAATATTCATTTCATATTTTCTCTCTATGTATTGTATCAAAATTTACGGGACAATACACGCGAACCGGCGATGAAAATCGTTCGCCCGCGCATAAAGCAATACGCAACGTCACAAACGCAAAGCCACGAAGACGCCAAGAAAAAAAGAAGATACATGCAGGTAGGAATCTCCTCATGATGAAAAGAAGATGAAATGCAGAAACCCATTTCTGCAGATTATCAAGAGGAGATCAACCGGCCGGAGGCCGGGGCCATTCAGGCCCCTGAATGCCCTCCCCTGCAACCATCATTTTGATTTATGTCGTTCTTTGCGTCTTAGCGCCTTCGCGTTTGATCTTGTTTTTGAAATTGTTTATTTTTTCCTTTTTTTGGCTATCGGCTGCTGTTGATCTTTTTAGCTGATTTTTTTGTTTCGTGCCTTCCGCCTGTTTTCTCTTGATTGTTTCGTTGTAT
>CAZSFH010000296.1:0-2892 GCA_964606115.1 uncultured Planctomycetia bacterium
CGACCCCGAGACAGTCTCGTTGGCTGGATCGTCCCCGTCTTCCGGTTCCGTCTCGCAGATAAAACATTCGACCCGGCTGTCCGCTCAGCAACGGATCAAATTCGTATTCCACCCCCGTCAATCCCTCTCGCTGTTCTCCCACAATTCCCAGTACATGAGAAGCCGTGTTGCCGTGGGGATATGCTCTTGTAAAGTCCCGGCGAAATCCCACTCCCTTCAACGAACGGTCCTTCAGCCTCTCAGCGACCGAGTGATGAACATGCTTTTTCACCCAGACGAACCGGTCATTCTCCCGATTCAATTTACGGAGGAGATTTGATTCATTCACCTTAAGATGGCTCGAGAGAACTTCGGCCGTCGCCTCGGGCTGCTCAATCATCCCCGGATCCGCGTAGACCGAACGCTTCATCTGTGAGGTGGTAAGAAGACGACCCCTGATATCAACAATGTCTCCTCTCGGAGCCGGTTTTGTTTCCGTTCGCTCGGTTTGCTCGGCGCGAGCTTTTTTATACGTCGAATCATGCATGATCTGGATATAAACCAGACGTCCGATCAAACCAAGAAACAGCACAAAAAGAATGGTCTGGTATCCCCAGAACCATTCATGGGATATATTTATTTGAGAAGATTTGCCGCTGTTCCGCTTCATACTACTGGATACGGATATTTCGTAAAAAACCTGTTATCTTCCATTCATTCCTGCGTATTGATGCGTTCGCCGGACAAGGTCACGGAACTCACCAACTGAAAGCATCCGACCGGTAGATTTGTTTCCAGGTGATAGATCGGTCAGTCGTTGCTTTCGCACCTCGTCGAGGCGTGATGGTGAGCGCAGTCGTTCTACGTCAATCCGCAGCCGTTTCTGTCTTTGCTGTTCTCTCTTCACCTGTTCTTGAAGAGACGTGATCCGATACTGCATTCGCCTGTTCTGGAGCTGTTGCCACAGGCAACTGATGGAAAATACCGTGAGGCCAACAATGAGGAGAACCGTTCGTTCAATCATGACGGCTCCGCTCAACTGCTCGAAGTCTGGCACTGCGAGACGACGGGTTCTGTTCGACGGTATCCCTCTCCGGTCGGACGGGTTTCTCGGTCAAGAGTTCATATAATCCTTTCCTATGACCCTTTTGGAACGATTGCTTTACCCGTCGATCCTCGAGGGAGTGGAAACTGATCACACAGCTTCTACCCCCGGGTGCCAGTAGCTCCGGCAGTTGATGCAGGAGCCGTTCAAGATTCTCCAATTCATTGTTGACCTCGGTTCGAAGTGCCTGGAACACGCGTGCGGCCGTGTCCAATGTTTGTTCCGCCCCCACGGTTGACTCAATCAAATCGAGCAGATCCAGCGTTCGACGCATTGGTCGGTGCCGTCGCTGTTCAACAATTTTTTCCGCCAATTTTCGGCCGTACCGATGTTCTCCGTGTTTTCGAAACAGCTCGGAGAGCTGTTGCGCGGACCATTCATGAAGAAGATCAGCAGCCGGTTTGTTTGCGTCCGGATTGTATCTCATGTCCAGAAACTCATCTTTCTCAAATGTAAGACCACGCCCTCCGGATTTGATTTGATCCGTGGACCAGCCAAGATCCGCCAGAAGTCCGTCCACCCGCTGTAGATTCAGTTCATGCAAAACCTGCTTTGATCGAACAAAATTGGCCGTTCGAAACACGAACTCGCACTCCAGTTCATCCTCGTCAAACGGAGCGCGTTCCTTGCTTTCCGGATCCCAGTCCAGTGCAACGTAGTTTCCGTTTGAACTCAGACGATCAGTTAATCGTTTCGCGTGTCCACCCGTTCCAAACGTGCAGTCCAGAAGCACCGCGTCCGGAGACGGATCAAGAAGCTCCAGCACCTCACGAGCGAGAACCGGCTCGTGGAGAGGCGGTTGACCCGACGCTTCATCGGACACGGCACGGACACATCACAGGAAACTGGCTGCTTTCAGAAACGGGAACCGGTTTACCAGTTTCTTCTTTCCGATTTTCTTCAAGAGCTTGCAGACGTCCGGACTCAGTTCCGGTTCCCGATCGTCCGGATAAACGTTCTGCATTCGTTCCACCCTTGAGACGAGCTCATACAGATCGTCGCGGATTCGTTCCGCTTCATTCAATGTCACCCGCCCTTCGTCCAGATCACGAAGAAACGAACGAACACGGTCAAGAGAACTCCTTCCCCCTGGTTGTTGATCTTTCATAGCACACCTCCAAGGAGAAGTTTGTTAAAAAAACTCATCGTATCCCCCGATAAAGCAAACAGATTAAAACGAAACAAACGAAAACATCATAATTCTTCGTCGTCGTAAATTCCTTCTTCAAGGTGGTGTGCTTCGTCCTCGAGCATATCGTTGACGTCCATCCACCTCGTCTGGTCCCAAACTTCCATGTGGTCGATACCACCAACAATTTTTACCTGTCGATCCAGTGAAGCGGACGTGATCAACCGATCAGGAAGATTGATCCGCCACTGGCTGTCAAGCGTGCAAAAGTCCGCGTCCCATGCCAGCTTGCGAAGGAACCATTCCGAACTCTTCTGTTCCTTCATACGTTCCGCCCGCTCTTCCCACGACGACTTTGGATACATCTCAAGAAACGTCATGGGTTCGTCCTGTTCCTCGTCAAACAGGGACTTGGACATTTTCGTGACGTACAATCCATTTTCCCCTTTCTCGTATTCAAACACATCCCGAAACTTGGAGGGGATGACCAGCCGACCCTTTTTATCAAGTTTATAATCGTACTGGCCAACAAACATGACCAACCCCTGTCAAAACATATTATACCACGAACATAACATTCTATCCCACATCGTTCCACTATACACCACTTTTACACATAACCAATCGGTATGTCAAGTCCCCCCTCTTTAGACTGCGTATTTTTCTTCGTAAGAAATGA
>CAZSFH010000297.1:0-2871 GCA_964606115.1 uncultured Planctomycetia bacterium
CTCCGCGCTCTTCGGTGTAACTCGTTTCGCTGACGTTGTGGGAGTTTTTCAACAGCCTCCTAGATCCTTGACCTCCTGAGCTGATAAATTCGTGGCCGTTATCTGATACAGGCCAAGTTCCTCTTCCAAAAGGGACCAGCCGTACCATCCTCCCAGCACAAAAAGAGCCATGGCGAGTACGGACGCCAGAACAACCCCGATGATTTTCGTTTTTTTACTCATGCTTCATCTCACGATTAATATCCGTCGGAAGTTCAATCTCGGCTTGTTCATGTCCTCACGACATGTTCTGGGATCCGGTCTCTTCTCCGAATGAGCCGTAATCGACCCGGTCAAAATCAGTTCGAAAACCGGTACGACCGGCGAGGGAAAAGAAATTCAAGACGAATTGTTTTTGGCTGTAGCAAAGTAAAAAGTCTGGTGGAATTCATATTATAACTAAGATCCCAGCACATCGTAGCAAAATTTTTAATATTTGACACGAGAGGCTTAAAGGTTTAACACTTTTGATTCTGGGCCCAAGACGCCGGACGCTTTTCTACCAATTTCACGCTTCTCACGGAATATAATTCCTAAATCTCTCCATCACGTCATCAAGCATCTCACGACTCTCACGCTTTTACTTAATCACTTAAAAAGAAAAAATATCAATCGTCCGGTCCGGTTTCCACGATGGGGCTGGTGGCCCGTTTCAGGAAGAGGATGGTGAACGCCGTGTAAACGTAGTCCTGGAGCCACTTCTCCGAACGGCTGAGAAGCAGTTCCGATCCTTCGTAGTACCAGTCGCGCCCATTGATCTTTGCCTCGCTATTAAGCATGCCGGCCCGTTCGAGGGCGTAGAGCATGTAGTAGATCATGTAGGATCCACTCCATGTATCGCGATCATTGCCGTTCATCGTCGGATACGGCCGGAGCTGCCAGTTGCGGCTCATCCAGGCGAATCCGTCCTGGATCGCCCTTTCGGATGCACGTTCAGTACTGGAGGAAAGACGATCCATACGACGCAGAATGGTCTGAAGAATTTTAACACTTCCCACCGCTCCGGCCGTCATGTGCATCCGGGCGGAATGGAATTTTCCATAGTAATCACTATGAAGGGGCAGCTTGTGTCGTGGCATATCCGGGCTGACAAGGTAGGACCAGCCCCGTGCGCGACTATTGTTCAGGGCGACCGTACCACTGCCGCCGAGTTCCCCGAGCACGAGATTGACTCGAGGGCCCTTCTTCTGCTGGACGTTCAACCAGTACCGCAGCATCTTTCGTAGAACCTCCGGATGATCCGGCATGACCTGAAGGTTGAGAGCGGCGTACAGTCCGAGCGCGGCGTACTGGGCGTTTGAGTTGTCGGATCCGTCCCGGCCCGGATAGCGGATGCCGCCATTTTTATTGAGGTGTTTAAAGATCCACATTACCGCTGAACGAACCCAGTCCCGATCCGCCGGATGAAGATTTTTATTGGCCTGTTTCAGGTGATCCGGAACGGAGTCGCTCTCGCGGATCTGTTGAATGATGTTTTTCTCGGCTTCGGTTTTGTAATAACTTTCCATTACCATCAGGCTCAACCCAACCTGATAGGTCGTGTTAAAATTTTTCTTCAGTTCCTCAAAATCCTCCTGTGTGCCGGTATCCTTGCGGGAGGAATTCTCGGGCTTGCTGAAATCGGTTTTCCCGAAAAGGTATTTCATACCGTTCCGGACCAGCTCCGATTTTCGATCGACGATACCCGACTCGAGCAGAGCGAGGAGCGTCAGGGCAGCACCGGCCCTGGGGCACTCGGAGACGTGGCAGTCCGCGCTGATCCCCTTCCAGTGTTTTCCGTTGCGGGTTTTGTCCTTCAGAAATTCGACCCCCTTCTTGATCGCACGATCCACGCGCTCCTGGAAGTTATTCGCACCGGCGGAATGATGCCGCTGAAGCGTGTAGGTACTCGATCCGGAAATATCACTGGCTTCCGGTCGTTCCCCGTAATCCTCAAAATTGACCTCGCCCTTCCAGGTCATTTTTCGAATTCCGCCCATCATCGGATCATAATAGAGATCGACGGTGAGTTTCCCGTCCCGGCAATAGGACTCCGGCCATTTTTGATGAACGGCCTTTTTTCGCCGCCGAAATTTCACCTCCTGTTTCAGGTGATAAACGGATTTCCCGTCGACGGACGTGTCTTCCAGACGTTTTCCCTGAACAACAATGAGCCGGGGAACCAGCGGATTGAAGTTGGGCGCCTGCCGTTTGAACTGATAGGATTGCCCGACGCGCACCCGTTGATTCGGAAGGAGGACCGACAGGAAAAACGGCACGAACTTGCCTTTACGAATCATCCGCGGGGATGGAACCGGACCGGACAGCTCGTACCCGAACGGATCGATCAGCTCCAGGTCACCGCCGCTGTAAACGAAATATGTTGAGGGATTGACGTCCCAGGCAATTTTTTTGCTTCCATTTTGCTGGGCCTGAGCCGTTTCGTAAAAACCGCCGGCGAGAACGAAGAGAAAAGAGAAAAGGCCGATCGAGATCATCCATGTTCGAGCTTTTCTTATCATGAGACCTATATCCAGGGATTTTGTCAAATATAACAGGGCATCCCGCGTGCACCTGTGAATTCAGTGATAAGGACAAGAACCTCCTCACAAGCTGTCCTGCGGACCTGAAAGATTCAAGATACGTGAGTTGAACCAGAGATTCAATATAGAAAGGGTCGGCTCGCGAACAACGACCGTTCCCGACGCTCCGACGCTTGACGCCCGATGCTTTTCAACGAATTTTGAGGAAGCAATGCCGAAAAAGTGCATTGTTGACGAACAATGACGCAGAGATTCGTCGAAATAAAGATGCCCATATTCGGGTTCTTCGTAAACGGGCCGTCTGCGGCGT
>CAZSFH010000298.1:0-2865 GCA_964606115.1 uncultured Planctomycetia bacterium
CGCCTGCGGCGGACTCCGCGCTCTTCGATGTAACTCGTTTCGCTGACGTCGCGGGAGTTTTTCAGCAGCCTCCTAGCCGTTTAAAAACTCTCCAGGAATTTTTACTCTTGTCGATTCCGAAGATCCGTCAGCTGTAAATCATTCACCCTGATTTTGGACACCATTGTCCCGAGACCCAGATTTAAAAAAGGGGCCGGAGAACCGCTTATGTGGGAGGGTGTGACCCACCACTTCAATTCATGATTTAAAAATCCGGCCGCGAACAGATCCGTGACCACTATTCTGAACCGATAAAAACGCTCTCGTATCAACCGTATGGGAAAGGAGATTTCCTTGGCTCCTTTCAGCACCGATGTTGCTTGCTCCCGACCGTTCCGTTCGCCTCCCATTTTCCATAGCAGGCCGTTGTTTTGGTAGGGAAAAACAACCTGATATCCCAGTCCATTCACCAGTTTGATTCGACCTTCAAAAACATACGAACCATCCGTGGACCTGGACCTGCGCAAAAAGGATTTCGCTCCCTCTCCCTCAAATGTGACGTTCTTGTTTGAACGAAATTCACTCCAGGTTCCCTCCGATGAAGTCGTCTCCCAATTGTTTAATTGCATTAATGACCGGGTCCCGGTTTTCCGCTGATTCACATCACGCTCAAGCAGGAGTCGAATCCAGTGAAGTTTCCGGTCCTCCGCCCCTTTTTTTAAAACGGTGTGAAACAAGGGGGCGGCCTTTTTCATTTTTCCCCGGAACATGTAATAGAGCCCTCTACGGAGATGATCCTTCGTTGATTCCAGGGAGGTGACTTTGATCAGCAGTCGATGCAACTCTCCCTCGTTCAGCTCTTCAAACGGTACTTCCACCTGAACCGAACCTGATTGGAGAACCAGAATACGATTTTTGATTTTCGATGGAACCCCGGTCACCGACTCCTTTTTTTTAGACAGTCTTACCTCTTTTTCGAAATTTTGAACCCCCTGTTTGAACGACTTATAGAGCCTTATATGTTCGTTTATCGCATTTCTTACCGCACTGAGATAGGGGGCGATGGTCTCTTTGTAAGGAGTTGTTTCCAAAAACGTCCGCTGAAATGTTGAAAGGGCTTTTTGATAACGGAGATCCCTGAGGTGATTCTCAACCGATGTGAATTTTTTATGAAACCCATCCAGAACGTTTCGACGCCTCTTTGCTAGCCTGGATCGGATCTTGAGAATACGGCGTTCCGCCTTCTTGATATAGTCCGGAAGTTTTAGTGAACGAACTTGCTCAAGTTCCCGGATGGCCTGTCTGAATTTTCCGGATTCCGTCAGTCGTTCCGCCTTGCTTCGATGTTTGTTATACGTCTGTTTTATGAACTGATGGACACGGTCATGAAATGACTGAACCGTTTCGCCAAGTTCCCCCGGAACCTCTCCATACCGATCTTTCAATTCGTCCGCCATCCGCCGTGCACGCGCAGCCCCTTTACCGGCGCGGGCCGCTTTCAATGCTTTACGGGCACGCTCCAATTTTTTTTGAGCGTTGTCTCGAAATTTTTTTTCGAGTTTATTAGCGATGTCTCGTGCTTTCCGCCCCTGAACCGTTCCGGGAAACGAGGAAGCCAGATCACTGAACTTCCGATGGAGCTCCACCGTTGATTTCTCCCCTGATTTTTTTTTCTTCTTGAGTTTGTTCAGTAAAAATTTGGCTCGAGAGTTGCTACGAAGAACCGTTTCTTCGGAGTTCCCCCCGGCCGTCCCACCGGTCGACGGCCCCTCGGAACGGTTGGTTTCCTGCGTCCCTGGTTCCTCGACGATCCTCCCCGGTTGCTTTCCTTCAGATTCTGTTCCGAAAAAACCCAGCACGTGCAACCCAGCTAAAACCGCAACGAGGCTAAGACCAATGATCAAAATCGGCTTCCACTCCAGGGACGTAAGGTATTCGAAGAAGTTGTTACCTTCACTGCTGGAAGAAGAGGATACCGCCTGAGGCCCATTCCCTTCACGCTTTCGAGGCTGATCCGACATATGGTCCGTTTTGTTCATATTTCGGACTTGATGTTTCACTTTTTTCAGCTGCTGGATCAGAACCTCCGGGTTGTCAAACCGATCACTAGGTCGCTGACTCAAGCATGTCATTACCAGGACTTCCAGAGGCTTCGGCACAGTCGGATTGAGGTTCGCAGGCCGGGCTGGTGTCCTTCTCGATCGGTTCTTGAAAATTTCCGTTGGACTCTCACCACCATGTGGAAAAGATCCCGTCAGAAGTTCATAGAGAACAGCACCGAGAGAAAAAATATCGGCTCGGATATCACAATCCTTACCTTCCATCTGTTCAAGGGACATATACCGGTAGGTGCCAAGAACCGTGCCCGGACTTGTCAAATCGATTCCCGGCTTCCGGGCCAGACCATAATCCATGACCTTCACCTTTATTTCTTCCTCGTCGACGAGACCGATATTATCCGGCTTAATGTCACGATGCACAATATCATGCTTATTCGCCGCTCTCAGCGCTCGTGCTACCCCAAGTCCGATCTCGATGACCTGTTCATAAGTAAGTCTTTTTCCCGACTCAATCGCCTCTTTCAGCGTCCGTCCCTCAAGGCGTTCCATCACGATATAATACTGACCGCCGTGTTCGCCGGCTTCGAACACCTGGACGATCTGTGGATCGTCCAGTTTTCCGATCACCATCCCCTCACGCTGAAACCGTTTGATGAACTCCATCTCCTGTGAAAGATCCTGATCCAGTATTTTCACCGCCACCTCCCGGTCAATCGAAACCTGGCGTCCCAGGTACACCGTGCTCATGCCTCCTTCACCAAGTTTTTTGTCCAGGTATACTTCGATATCGTCCCACTTCCGAACTGTCATGTGTTTTGACCTGGTA
>CAZSFH010000299.1:0-2841 GCA_964606115.1 uncultured Planctomycetia bacterium
ACCGAACCCGTTTTTATTTTTCTTAGAACGATGTACACATGCTCTGATGGACATATCATGGATTCAGACAGCAATTGAGAACGGTAAGGTGCGCATAACTGAGCATGCGTTTGATGAGGCCGTTCAGGATGAGTTAACGCTCCAGAAGATTTATAATTCCGTAGTGGACGGTGAAATCATTGAAGAATATCCGGACGATCAACCATTTCCCAGCTGTCTTATCTTTGGAATGACCAGCTCCGGGGTTCCAATCCATTCTGTCTGGGGTTATAATGAAAAGACAAAAGGAACCGTATTAATTACGGTTTACAAACCGGATCCGGAACAGTGGATCAATTGGAGAAAACGAAAATAAAATGGGTGATCTCTTTGAAAATTGTCCAACCTGTGGCGGTGAACTGGAACAGAAGACCGTGGAAAAAGTGCTTCGGGGAGGAAAGAATACGGCCGTTTTAAACGTATCAGCCCAGGTATGTCATCGCTGCGGAGAACGACTGTATGATCAGGAGACGATCGAACGGTTTGAAAAAATCCGGTCAAAACTAAAGGAAAAGAAGACATCTTCCTTTGAAGAAATGGGAACTACCTATCGAATAGACTGACATTTCCGGGACATGAGTTATTGTCAAATGTTGTGGATGAGCGCTCCTCGGAACAATTGTTCTAAACGGCTAAGCGACCTCTTCTTCGGCTTCCTCCTCTTCCAACTGTTCATCTTCCTGTACCCGTTTTCCTTCTTTGTTCATGTTACCAATGTCAGGTGACATGGTGTTTCCTCCGCTGACGAATACGTTCATTTTGCTTTGATGTTTGAATTGTTTTAAAAAAAAGATCCGGTCTAATTAGAAAATGCAAAGTATAGAATGGATATGCTCTTTCCTATATAACCTCTTTTAAGGGACCAACAAATGAAAACTCTGAATTTCGGTTCCACCGTCCTTCTCTTCATCGTTCTTCTCTTCGCCTCGTCGTCCCGTGCTCATGCCCAGCAGAAGAAAACGCTGGACTACACGGTTTCCCAGTTCCTGGACAACGCTACAAGGCCCGAAACGAAATCGTTCGATATCGAAAAGCATATCTATCGCGACGAGAACGGCCAGCATCGAGGGTGGAACTACGAATACTACGAAGGAAGCTGGGAACAGGTCCCGGAGTTTGACAATCTCGAATCGGAACATTCGGGAACAGCGGGAAAAATCAGCCTGGAGGAAATTGATCATCGGGATGATCAATTCGCCGTTCGCTTCACCGGGTACCTGGTTCTGAACGAAGCCAGGGAAATAAAAACGTCTCTCAGTTCGGACGACGGCAGCATCCTCTGGATCAACGGAAACAAGGTCATCGACAACGATGGCACACATGGCTCCGAAACCGTCCGGGGATCCATCGAGCTGGAAAAGGGAGTGCATAACGTGGAGGTAGGTTATTTTGAAGCAGCAGGTGGAGAGGTTGTAACGATAGGGGAATCCTCAAAGTGGCCCCACGTTCAGACATGGATCCAGTCACTGGACGTGGCCCCGGACGGTACGGTGTACACCACCGCAGGATGGGACGAGGCACATCATGAATCCTCGGTCTACCGAAACGGCCATGTGCTGCCCCAGTATAAAAGCGGAGGCGGGACGGCGATCACGGTGGACTCGGATCACGTATACGTCGACCGGAACAATCAGATGGAAAAATTCGACCGCCATAATTACAAACCAGTGGAATTCACGGAATCCGGTTCAAATAATTTAGACATCGATCCGGAATGGGGACTGGAGGTTTACGGGGAAAAACTCTACGTAAGCAGCGGATCCGGAACTCCCGTTCAGGTGTACAATAAGAAAACGGGAGAACACCTTACTGAACTGGGTGATTTCCAAAAAACTCTCGAACGGGAAGAGGTTCCCCTGCATCTTGCGGCGAGTGATCACGGCGTCTGGTGCATCAGAGGAATCATCGATCGTACAATTGAGGAAACGAATAAATTTCTGACCATCCAGGCCCACGGACAGGATATCTTCCAGGATACCCAGGAGTTTCGCTTCGCCTGGGTAAAAATGTCAGGGGATTTTGATGTCGTCAGCAAAACTCGTTATCCCGTTGAGGGATTGTACAAAGCCGGACTCATGGCACGACCCTCGCTTGATCCGGATGGAGCGTATGTGTGGATGCGAGGTGGAGGAAACGCAGGCCGAAACTACGGTTTATGGCGAATGGACAAATCGGGAAACTTCAACCATGCAGCGGGCAAAGCCGGAGGGAATCAACCCGGTCCCTGGATGCGTCTCGTAAGGAAAGGAAATCAATTCACCGCCTATGGTTCAAAAGACGGGTCAAACTGGAAAGAAATTCTGACGATCACGCAGGAAATGGGAAACGAACTTTACGTGGGCCTCGCGGTGACCGGGCGGGGAAGCCTCCGGACGGTCTCCTTCAGCGAATTCAGCGGTTTTCGTCCGGATTTCCTGAAGAATTTCAAAACAAAAGACATCGGGTATTCCCACTCCGAAACGCGGACGTTCCGGGGACGAATTACACAACGAAATCTGGATCAGCACATTATCAATTTGTCCGGCCCAGGAAAAATTCAAATGCCGAAAGCCCGGGATATTGCATTCACACCCGACGGCCTGCTCGCCGTCGCCGATGACAGCCGGGATCAGAATATTAAATTCTTCAATGTCAAGGGGGATTCCCCGGAACTCGATCATACACTCGGACGAAAGGGCGGAATTTTTTCCGGGACGCCGGGAACATATGGGGATTACAAACTAAGCGGTCCCAATGCCCTCGCTTTTGACGAAGAAGGAAATACCTACGTCAACACCGGAGGTGCCAGTGCCATGACCTTCG
>CAZSFH010000300.1:0-2805 GCA_964606115.1 uncultured Planctomycetia bacterium
CACTCGCTGAGATCTCACTGAGTGCACGCACCCTTTTCAGATCCGGTCTATCTAATGATCGGTTGAGAGCAGAAGAAGATCCGCAAATGTGATAGCTGCGCAGGCCTGGATCACCGGGACGGCTCGAGTAACAATGCAGGGATCATGGCGGCCTTTGATTTCAATGGTCGTTTCTTCCATTTCCTGCAAGTCCACGGTCTGTTGTTCCTGCGGGATGCTGGACGTAGGTTTGACCACCACTCTGAAAACGACGGGCATTCCGGTGGTCAGCCCGCCGAGTGTTCCTCCGGCGTTATTGCTTTCCGTTACCACGTCGCCGTTTTCAATTGCGAAGGGATCATTGTGTTCACTTCCCTTCATCTCCGCGGCGTCAAATCCGGCTCCAAACTCCACGCCTTTGACTGCGGGTATGGACATACAGAGGTGGCTCAGTTTTGCATCAGCTCGCCCGAAAAACACCTCACCGAGTCCGCCCGGCACGTTCTGGACCACCCCTTCAATGATACCGCCGAGGCTGTCCAGGTTTTTTCGCTGTCGATCGATCTCTTCGGCGATCCGTTCGTTTGCTTTTTCGTCGGCACAGCGTACCGGTTCGTGAATCATGTCTTCCGAAAGTTCGGCCGGATCGATCTCCGGGACTTTCTGATCCCCGATCTGAACCGTATGTGCGAGGGCAGACATTCCTTCGTCGGCCAGAATCTGTTCAGCCATCGCCCCGGCGATGACGATCGGGGCGGTCAGTCGTCCTGAGAAATGAGCTCCTCCTCGCCAATCCCGGGCCTCACCGTATTTGAGCCAGGCCGTGTAATCGGCGTGGCCGGGGCGCGGGGTATACATGCGTTCCCGATAGTGGCTGGAATCCGCGTCCTTGTTATGAATGAGAAAGGTGATCGGACTGCCGGAGGCTCGACCGTTGAAAACGCCTGAGAAGGCTTCCGGTTGATCGGCCTCTTTCCGTTGAGTCACGATTTTCGAGGTGCCGGGCCGCCGCTGATTGAGGCGTTTCTGGATCAGGTCCGTGTCGATTTTTTTTCCTTTCGGAAAACCCTCGATGGTGACGCCGACGCCCTCACCGTGCGACTCGCCAAAGATCGAGATGCGATATCGTTCACCAAATGTGTTCATAAAGTGATCGCGCTCCTCTTCGTAGAGGTTCTGAATGCAGATTGAAAGAAGATCATGATATTATACCGTTTCACGGAAGAAAATACATTTCCCTATGATTCAAATTATGAATGCGGTGGGTTAAAATTCAGAGATGTGGTGAATTGAATCCTGCGGACGTTCGTTCACGTCCTGCTTTCATCTGAAATGGGGGTTCTTCCGGTTGAACTTCCTGTCGAGCACTCGCTGAGATCTTACTGAGAGCATACGTTCTTCAGATGGGGTCATGCTAGGAGGCTGCTGAAAAACCCCCGCGACGTCATTCAGAACCACAGCCAATTTTTCATGAACGAAAATGAATTTGCCGGAACGAGTTGATGTCGTCATTGCGGGCGGTGGGATCACCGGCGCGTCGAGTCTCTATCATCTGGTTCGCGACTCGGATCTCAAGGTACTGTTACTTGACGCTCGCGGAGTAAATTTCGGCAGTACGGCTCGCAGTGCTGCGGCGTTCCGCCATCAGTTCAGCAGTCGGGTGAACGTGCAGATGTCGCTTTACAGCGGACGCGTATACGAACGTTTCCACGAGGAGTTCGAGACGGACGAGTTGCTCGTGAAAAATGGATACCTGTTTCTTTACCGGGACGAGGATCACCTGGAGAAGGCGGCGGAACGAGTCGAGTTTCAGCGATCACTTGGGGTTGAGAACGTCCGCGTACTTAATCAGGATCAAATTGAATCTCGTTTCCCGCACATCGACACGGATGAGATCGCCGGTGCGACATGGGGACCGGACGACGGTTTTATTCGTCCCGAGCGGGCGTCCCGGGAATTTATCAATGCCGCGTATGAGTATGATAACACCCGTCTTGAACAGAACAGTGCCGTTACCGGTGTGCTCCAGCAAAATGGATCCGTGAACGGGGTGGTGGTCAATGAAAATTGTGAAATTGAGACGGAGGTTCTCGTGGACGCGGCCGGGGTCTGGTGTCACGGCATTGCCTCGGCGGCGGACGTGGATCTTCCGGTCGCTCCTGTGAAACGTTACCTTTATTATACCAATCAGTTTGAGAATCGAGACGTGACCGGGTTCCCTTTGACCGTACGAGAGCTGGGACCGTACTTCCGTCCCGAGCACAGGGGGCTGATGCTCGGTTGGGATAAAAAGCCGGAACAACCCTCGTCGTTTGAGGATTTCTGGAAAATAGACCCGAACGTAGAACGGCTTTATAAGGATCAGGATGAAGTCGAAAAAGGGTTCGGGCTCGGTGTGGAGGGATACGGATATGAGGTGCTTGCAAGGTGGGCGGAGTGGGTTCCTTTTCTGAAGGAGGCCGGTCTGACCAACCTGAGCTCCGGATTTTATCAGATCACGCCCGATTCGAAGGCTATCATCTCTCCGGATCCCCGGCTGGAGGGGCTATATCACGCGGTAGGATTTTCCGGACACGGAGTCATGCACGCACCGGCCACGGGAAAAGCGGTGGCGGATCTGGTGCTTGATCGACCCTCCGAGTTTGATCTGGATGCCCTGCGACTGGATCCGCTACTGGAGGGAACGTATCGACCGGATCCCGAGGATATGGTTCTGTAGCCAGACCCTATCTGAAAAGGGGGCGTACGCTCAGCGGGCCGTATTTTCGGTCAGAAAGTGCGGATTTTTTCCGAGGTTATGCCAGAGGGTGCGCATAATCGAGGGGA
>CAZSFH010000301.1:0-2792 GCA_964606115.1 uncultured Planctomycetia bacterium
CGTGGTTCGCGGACATTCGACCGGTGATCCGCAGCGGATGTCCGTGAAACAGATTGCGCGCGGGTTAAACGATCCGATGGGATTGGAGGTGGTGGACGGGAACATCTATGTTATCCAGCGAAGCGAGCTCACGAAACTGATCGATCACGACGGCGACGACGTGGTCGACGAATATCGAACCGTCGCCAATGATTGGGACCTCTCGACCAATTTCCATGAGTACGCGTTCGGACTGGTGTATCAGGACGGCGATTTTTTCGTGACCCTCGGCCAGTCGATTCAGGTCGGTGGACCGAGCGTGGAGGGCCAGGAACGGGATCGGGGCCGGGTGGTCCGGATTGATCGAAAAACGGGAGACGTTTCCTTCCCCGCTCACGGGTTGCGCATGCCGAATGGGATCGGGGTGGGGGTCGACAATGAAGTTTTTCTGTCGGACAACCAGGGGGACTGGCTTCCGGCGAGCAAAATTCTCCACCTGCGGCAAGGAAGCTTTTACGGGGCCCATTCCGTGCAACCGTCCGCGACGGCGGGACTCGAAGGTGCCCCTCCGGTCGTCTGGCTGCCGCAGGATCAGATCGGTAACTCGCCGAGCCAGCCTCTTCGATTTGAGGGGAAACCGTTCGAGGGTCAGATGATTCACGGCGACGTGCACCACGGCGGGATCAAGCGGGTGTTCGTCGAGGAAGTCCAAGGCACCTATCAGGGCGCGGTCTTCCGTTTCACCCAGGGACTGGAAGCAGGCGTTAACCGACTTCTATGGGGAGATGACGGGGCTCTTTACGTCGGCGGGATCGGGGGACCCGGAAACTGGAGCCAGCCCGGCAAGAAAAAATACGGGCTACAGCGTATGACCTACAACGGCACGTCCGCGTTTGAAATGAAAGCGGTTCGAGCGAAGGCGAACGGCATGGAGGTGCAATTGACCCAACCGATCGATCCATTCACCCGACTGCGGGCCGGGGATTTCGTCCTCAAGCGATGGTACTACGAGCCCACCTCCGATTACGGCGGGCCGAAGAAAGGCGAGACACGGCTGAAGGTGAAACAGCTGCACGTGTCCGAGAACCGGAAG
This sequence comes from uncultured Planctomycetia bacterium, assembly GCA_964606115.1. Lineage (GTDB taxonomy): Bacteria > Planctomycetota > MHYJ01 > CAYXQY01 > CAYXQY01 > CAYXQY01. Next base: position 1,073 of record CAZSFH010000301.1, read on the forward strand.
CGGATTTTTCTGGAAACGGACGGATTGAAGAAAGGACACGTGATTTATCTGCGAATCAAGGCACCGTTTTTCAGTGAGCGCGCCCGCGAGCTGTGGTCGACCGAAGCGTGGTATACGCTGAATGAGATTCCAGAAGAGAAGGGATTTCACCGTCCGTGGGAGCCGGTGCCTCCCAATACCCTTACGGAAGCCGAACGGGAAGCGGATTGGAAGCTATTGTTTAACGGATCAAACCTGGAGGGCTGGCGGACGAATGGAAAAAAACGACCGGGGCCCGCCTGGAGCGTGTCAGAGGAAACGCTTCAGCTGAACCATGGGGAGGGAGAAGGAAAACAGAAAGGAGGAGATCTGATGACAGAGGATACGTATGAACATTTCGAGTTGCGGTTTGAATGGAAGGTTGAGCGAGCAGGTGAGAGCGGGGTGTTTTTTCACGTCCGTGACCAGAAGGGAGGCAAAGCCTGGAAGGAAGGCCCGGAAATGCAACTTCTGGACAACATGCATAACGCGGAAGCACAGGAGGAACACCATCAGGCCGGCGATCTTGTCGGGTTAAAATCCAGTGAGTTCGTCGCGGCCAATCCCGGGGGAGAGTGGAACACATCACGGATCATTGTGAACAATGATCGAGTTGAACACTGGTTGAACGGATACCGGGTTGTAACGTACGAGATCGGTTCCCGTTCCTGGAAGCAGATGATAGCGGGAACACGATTTTCGAATCTCCCCGATTTCGGGACGTTTCAATCCGGACACATTGTCCTGGAGGACGCCGGGGACACGGTTCAATTTCGAAACATACGTATTCGAGAAATTCGTTAGGTGTAGGGAATTGAAGGTCCGTAGCAGATCGGCTAAACGGATGGCGACGTTTATATGAACCATTACAGCTACACGAAGCCGACCATGAAGGGACAGAAGATGGTTCTTGTGATTTTGTTCATCATGATTGCCTCCGGGGTCATGGCCGAGCCGACCTTCCGGGATCCGGTTCGGAAGGATATGTTAAAGAAGCCACACGTCCGCGGTACCTCGTACACGGTACCGAAGGAGTTTGTGGATGGACAGTGGGAAGGCATTATCGCGGCGAGCGACGGAAACACCTATTTCAGCGTGTCGTCCCACAGTCCCCATCATAACGCTCAGTTTTACCGGTTCCATTCACTCACTCCTGACCCGCATTCCGGACGATCCGGAGGCCCCGCGCCCGGAACCGGATTCCTTCCATTCCCGCTGGCGACACTGGCATCCGATTGAAAAAGATTCGGACACCGGCTGGTGGTACGGGGTCCGGACGAACGATGAGTACCTGTTTCGGATTCGTCCCTCGAAGGAGCCGAAAACCGGACGAGTGGAGGTGGAGGGACTGGTACAGTTCGGGTACCGGCCGTCGGAGGAACAGCCGCGGTTCGCAAGCCTCGGGCTCGTAAAAAAAGACGATCGGCTGTTTTACTGTTCCTATGCCTGGAACACAGAGCCGGCGCATCTGATGTCGTATCATCTCCCGTCCGGAACGGTGACGGATCACGGGCCGATTGTGACGTATCTCCTTGAGACGAAACGAGTTACACCGAAGAGCTTTGTCAAATCCTCCTCGGCGATGCACTGACGGCATCGCCTGCGGCGGACTCCGCGCTCTTCGATGTAACTCGTTTCGCTGACGTTGCGGGGGTTTTTCAACAGCCTCCTAGGACGACGTTCGAACCTGGAAGTGAGTGAT
>CAZSFH010000302.1:0-2749 GCA_964606115.1 uncultured Planctomycetia bacterium
AGACCGCCCGCTGAAGGATCACTGAGTGCACGTCACCTTTTCAGATGAGGTCTAAATAGACCCGGTCTGAAAAAGGGGACGTACCCTTACTCGCCTTCCTCGTCCAGTTCATCCTTCTCTTTCGCATCAGCCGTATCGGCACGGACAACGGCGGGAATGGTATGGCCGAGTTCTTCTTCAAGTTGCTCTTCGACCCGCTTCCGGTCGTCCGAATAATCACCGGCATAATAAAGTTTGACTGCATCCGTTAATCGCCCGGCCTCCTCGGCGTTCTCTCCCGCTTCCTCCCAGACCGTTCCGTCGACCAGATCCGGCCATTGATCATCAATCTTCTGCACCAGAAAGTAATTTCCCTGCTCAACGGCTCGCTCCAGGACCCGTTCGCCCCCGTCTTGAATATCCCCTTCAACGTATGCCTCGAGGGCGTCCGGGTAATAACCTGCTTTGAAAAACCGATCCCCGAGGTCCTTCAGCTGATCCGGGGTCGTATTCTCTCCGTAAATCTGATCCCGTTTCTCAATCGGATCCGGTATGTTCGGTTCTGTCATACGAAATCAAGAAAAGGAGTACGAAAAACGTACAGAAGAAGATTCGGGTTGTTGGCCAGAACGAATCACGTTCGCGAGGAATACAATTATTATGAATGAAGTCCGGACGGGACACAAGCAATTCGTTCACCGCTGATCTCGAGCAAACGCCGCCGCCCCGATGACCGGCGCGTGTTCGTCCAGTTCAGCCCGAACAATTTCAAGTCCTCTCACGTGCGGTTCGAATCCGTTTTCCCGAATTCGTTCCTCCATCATGGTCTGGAGGCGGGGAAGTCCCTCCAGCACACTTCCCCCCATAATGATTCGTGCCGGACTGAAAACGTTCATCACACCGACCCCCCAGATACCAAGTAAACGACCCGTCTCTTCCAGAAGCTCCAGACACAGGGGGTCCTCTGCCTTCACCCCTTCACTGACATGGCGGGCCGTGATTTCCTCCACCGATCCCGCCGCCTCGATAAGAAACGAACCACGATCCCGATTTTCTCGAACCGCCTCTCGGGCTCGCTCCCCGATCGCCCAGCCCCCGACATAGGCCTCAATACAACCATCATGAGGAGCGGTACAGGATCGACCACCTCCCATAACGGGGACATGTCCTAATTCCGCGGCCGAACTCCCGTGTCCCTCCAGCATCCGACCACCGGTAATGACCCCCGTTCCGATGCCGGTACCGAGAAACACGGTCACGACATGTTCGTATCCTCGTCCCGCACCAAACTTCCATTCCCCCCAGGTCGCCGCGTCAACGTCATTCATGATCTCCACGGATCGACCAAATCGATCTTCAAGTGCTCCTCCAAGGGGAACGTCCTCCCAGGATAAGTTCGGAGCCAGGTGAAGAAAACCTTGATTCCGATCGACAAGACCTGCAACCCCCACGCCGATGGATGAGAGCTCATCAACCTGAACCTCGAGCCGGTCCTGAGTCGCTTCTTCAATCTGATCAATTACGGCGGTAAAACCGCGATCGTGTCGTGTACGCTCGCGGACGCGGTTCTGAATCTCTCCATCCCGATTCACAACCGCTATCTCGACTTTCGTCCCTCCTATATCGATACCGAGTGAATGAGATCCGGAACCGTTCATCAGTATTCGCCCGTGACGCTAATCCGTTTCAAAATCCACGAGAAAATTATACACGAAAAAACAAACTAAATTCGTACAACCCAGCATTCCGGTGGCCAACAACAGAACAGGAAACGTAATAACCTCACGCAACACAAAACCAATCACCGGATTGCGGGGTTGAATCGAACTGCTAATGACTAAAAAACCAAACGTGGCAAGAATAATAAACAGAACCCCTTCAATTCCGCAGAACCATTTCACCACCGTCTGCCCCATCACCGAACGAGCGTAAAACATCACCAGAAATCCAAGCTTGATCAAAAAAAGAAAAAACACGGAAAGTCCGGTATAAAACAGCAGTCTCCCAATTGGCTGTGCGAGGGTTTGAAGGGTGGACAGCGTGTAAAACGGACGGGTTTTTACCTCCCCCGTATCCTCGTGTTCAAACACCATCCGACGATTCGATTCCGGGTCGCCTTGCTCGGACGACGCCCGATAGGTGTATCCCCGTTTTTCCATGAACTGAACCTGGGTGTTTCTGAGCCATGTTCCGATTGAGAGGGCGTTTTCAACGAACGCCCCGCTGCCGAATAGCAGGGAAGCAAACACCACCATTCCCACGACCTCGATCAGATTGAATCCCGCACATAATTGGACGGGGAACGAAAATCCCTGTTCCTCGCTGGCCTCCTCATCGTGCCTGGAGGATACGGTTCTGCTGGGGTTGTCTTGATCCCGTGTATTACGTTCCACGGACCGCTCCCCACTGGACTGCACGGATCCTCGCTTCGATTGCTGTGTTCCCGATGGGGGTTCTTGTTGTTTCTGACCGTTCTTCGTTCCCCGTGTTTGATTTTGCTTTTTTCGTCCCTTTTGACGTCCCCCCATCTCTTCGGAAGGGGATTGTTTCGGGCGGTTACCGGTCGGGGTCGACGCGGCCGAAGAGGATGCCCCCTCCCGATCGGGCCCTGTACTTCCTTTCGGGCCGGCCTTCTGGCTCGATTCCGATGTTTCGCCGGACGAGGACGCCCCCCCGGGAGGGCCCGATATCCGGGCCGTTTCGTCCGGACCCCGGGCGGAAGCGGAAGAAGGACCCGACCCCTTTGAGGGTCGATCCTTTTTGGACGCTT
>CAZSFH010000303.1:0-2332 GCA_964606115.1 uncultured Planctomycetia bacterium
AAAGATTTTCGTTCGAACAGCGATGCCATGCTGTCCCGATCCGTAAGATCCAGTTTTTCAAAAGAAAAATGATCCCCACCAGCTTCACGAAGTTCCTGCAGACGGCATTCTTTTAACTCCACGTCATAATATTCATTTATGTTGTCCAGCCCGATCACCGAAACCCCCTCCCGCCCAATCAGATGTCGGGTAACGTGATATCCGATAAACCCCGCTGCACCGGTTACAAGAAGTTTCTTCATTTGATTATGATTCAATAAAGAGGATTTCGTCAGCAGTCTTTTCAATGATCATTGATATCAGACGAATTATTTCTTTTTTGTTTTCGATTTTCAATGCAGGGGCAATGAATCACAAACAAGGATAATAGTCCACGGATCACACAGATTGGAACGGCGGATTTGAAGATCCGTTTTCATATTCGCCCGCGAAAGCAATTCCAGAAAGAGAACGTGCCTTCCTGCTCCCTTGCCTCCCCAGCTCCACCGCACCCCTGCTCCCACGCACCTCCGCCCCCATGCACGCTTGCTCTCCTGCTCAGATTGATCCGTGCAATCCGTGGACAAAAATACTTTTTCTATATTGTGGATTTTGTAGTTCGTCAAGCTGAACCGGTAATTTCCGTCTAATGATGTTTGTATCCCGTTGAGGATTGCCTGTTACGCAAAATGATTCTCACGCCTCCACGTTTATCAGCAGGCTCCAATGATATCCGTTTCTATCTCTTCGATCGATTCAAAATCGGGATCACCGGAATACAGCGTCTGACAGTTCGAAAGAACAGCGGTGGCTAAATGGATTGCATCGGCATATGACAGTTCCAGAGATCCCCTCTGGTAATATTTGTTCCGAAGGTCCGCTCCATACGTTGCCACTCTTGCCGTAACGGGTAAGATTTGTAACCGGTCAATGCTTTCCATGGACTGGATCACCCGATCCGTATTTTCCTTTGACGTTTTCTGTAGCATCCGGTAACGGACTTCGGCAAGCACCAGAGAGGAAATTATTCCTTCTTCCTGTTTAAGCCGGTCAATCACCTGCTCGGCCTGTTTCCACTGATCTTCCGTAAGAAACAGTTCGATCCAGACCCAAGAGTCAATAAAGATCATTCCTTCAGTTGACTCCACTTCTCTTTTGATTCATTCATCATTCGCTGAATCTCCTCGTTCGAGAAGGCAATATCATCCCGCAGCGTTTTGAGTTCATCGATCGGATCGTCGATCTCCGGCGTGAGGATCACCCTGGCTCCCCGCACTTCAAATTTGATTTTCCTTCCTTCCGACAGGTCCAGTTTCGAACGAATGGCTTTAGGAATCGTGATCTGTCCCTTCGTGGTCACGGTAGATGTCTCTTCCATAATCACACTTCCTAAACTTACATTTTATCAAATATCATTATATTTTATATTTCTCCTTACATACATCGTACCATCCGTTTCTCGGATAAGCAAATCGTGGAATCGTGAAAGATGAGAAATTGTTTGCCGATCGTTTGTCCACGGATCACAAAGATCGAAAAAAGGTCTTGATTGTTTCCTACCCTTACAAAACAAATAACACCTTGAAAATGTGATGTAACATCATCATAATTAATGTAAATGTATCGGTAAAACCATTCATTGACATGAGCAAATGAAACGAACACAGATTCAGTTGACCGAAGAGCAAACGGAACGCCTGGATCAGGTGGCCCGTGAAGAGGGAGTATCACGATCGGAGGTGATTCGCCGGGCGATTGATTTATGGCTGGGAGCTCGTTCCTCTACAGTATCCTCCGGGGAGAAGAGGAAACAGGCAAAAGAGATTGTCGGAACATTTTCCTCCGGTACGGATGATGTTAGTAAGCATCATGATGATTATCTGGAGGAAGAATACCGGTCGTGAGTGTATTGGTCGATACGTCCGCATTCTACGCGCTTCTTGACCGTGATGATCAATTTCACGAACCGGCAAAACAGTTCTGGTTCGACGGACTTGATCGTCAGGAAACGTTCGTCACACACAATTATATCACCGTAGAAACCCACGCGATCGTGCAGTCCCGTCTGGGGATGGACGCCTCCCGCGCATTCGAAGACGATTTGCTTTCCCCGGTGGACATGATCTGGATTGATGAGGAGCTACACCACCGCTCCCTGGAGGCACACATGGCCGCTGACGAACGAAATATCAGCCTGGTGGACCGGATCAGCTTCTTACTGATGAGAAAGCACAATTTGTCCGAAGCGTTCTGTTTCGACGACGATTTCAGCAAACATGGACTGAAAACCAAACCGTAAGACGCTTTTTACGCACCACGAATACGAATTACGCATTACGCATTACGCCCTACG
>CAZSFH010000303.1:2342-2739 GCA_964606115.1 uncultured Planctomycetia bacterium
CTGTTGTTCCTTACGCCTCACCCCTAACGACAAACGCACCACGCACAACGCATTACGCATCACGCATTACGCATGACGTGCAGTTTTAAGTTGAAACGTCGTAGAACGAAACATACCAGTCGACGAACTCTCGAATCCCTTCCTCAATCGGAGTATCCGGATTGTACCCGAAGGTTTCTTGAAGCTCCGTGACATCCGCGTGGGTTCGCTTGACGTCCCCGGGTTGCATGGGAAGAAACTCCTTTTCCGCCTCCTTCCCCAGGACCTCCTCGAGCGTGTGAATAAAATCCATCAGATCAACAGGATCCCCATTCCCGATATTATAAATCCGATACGGCACATCGCTCGAAGCCGGATCGGGATCGTCCGGGTTCCACTCCGGATTGGCCGACGGCGG
>CAZSFH010000304.1:0-2728 GCA_964606115.1 uncultured Planctomycetia bacterium
ATCTGCTTGGAAATTGAACCGCTGACGATACAGGGGTTTTTCAGCAGTCTCCTAGCTCTTCTCTTCGGAAAATCTATACTGGCGTGGGATCGTGATCGAACGAAACAGGCGTATCTTCTGATGCACGGTACGTCCCTGAAAACGCTGGTTCAAATCAGACTCGGCACGGGTCTGGTGCTTCTCGTGGGGACGATTTTTTGTTGTGGGCTGGTGTTTTTTCTCTTTATCACCGGACTGCCCTGGTTTTCTCTCCTGGTGGCCGGTTTTATGCTTCACCGGGCCGCGTCGCTCCTCTTTCATTACGCGGAGGATCCGGTGATTCACCCGATACGGGCTCCACGGGAGGGACATTCATTTCATGCTCGAATGTCGAAATGGATTGAGCGTTGGCTGAACCCATTCTTGATCGGAATGTTCTCGATCTCACTCTTTCTTCTTTTTCTTCTTATTTGGTCTCCGGTCAGTGCAGGGGGAACCGTCTTTTTGTTCGTGCAAATTTTAGCATACGCAATTTTTGTCCTGTCGATCCCGGTGCTTTTTTTCTCGCTTTTGAAAGCACTCGATACACTCCGATTCATTCAGTCGCTCGACCGATATCCGGAGAAGACCTAACATGACAACGCGAGAAATCCGTAACCTCAGCATCTTTATTTCGGCGAGTCTCAATCTCAGAACAAATTAACATCATTTTTTCCTAACATATGTCCTCCAACAAAACAGGCGAAACAAGTGAGGTTCCGGAAGAAGAAAAGGAAAAGGAGGAAGAGGATCAATCCTTCTGGAGTGATTCGCGTCTTGTATATCCTCCTGACATCCTGCTGATTCCGCTGGCGGGATTCACCGCTGCCAGCTTTCTCGGCTCGATGCACTGGCTGTTCGAGCTGACGACCCATTTCCGGGTTCAGTACGGCATCGGAGCCCTCCTGATTGGCACGATATATCTGTTTTTCAAAAAATACGTTCGCGCCGGCCTGCTCGCCGCCGTTTTTCTGTTGAACGCGACCATGATTGTTCCCCTTTACCTGCCCCCGGATCACGCTGACACACAGTCCAAATCCGGAATGTCTTCTGTCAAGCTCATGTCCATCAATGTGAGCACCTCCAACCGAAACGCGAAAGATGTGCTCCAGCTCGTTCGCGAAAAACAGCCGGACCTGATTCTCCTTATGGAGGTCAACAGATGGTGGATAAAGGCACTCAAACCTCTCAACAAACAATATCCACACCATCGAGCCGCACCGCGTTCGGACAACTTCGGAATCGCCCTGTACACCAAAAAACAGGTGGATGACATCAAGGTCCGAACCCCGACCCGGTACAATCTACCGGTCATCACGGCCCGTTTCAGACACGCCGATACACCCGTTCAGTTTACGGGCGTACATACGCTCCCCCCGGTTTCTCCCTCCTACTTCGTACAACGGAACGCCCTTCTTTCACGACTGGCGAATACCGTCGCCGTCCAGTCCAACCCTTCCATCGTGATGGGGGATCTGAATACCACCTCCTGGTCTCCGTATTTCCAATCGTTCATTGAAACCGCCGGGCTCCGGGACACCCGAAAGGGATTTGGAGTACAACCCACGTGGCCGTCGTTCTTTCACATCGCTCCCCTGCAGATCTGCCTGGATCACTGCCTGGTGTCAGACGATCTGAAGGTGATGAATCGAACCGTCCTTCGAGACATTGGGTCCGATCATTATCCGATTCTGGTCTCCCTCCGAACGAGAGATGATCGTTCATAACAGAACCGGCGTTGTTACAATCGCATCCTCAGCAGCTTTATTTCGTTGAGGAACGTTTCGAGGGCGAATCGGTCGGGGTTTTCTGTAATTCTTTGCGAGCAATCTTCCGTATAACGCTCTGAATGCGATTCCTGACTTCGGGGTTCCTGTGACCCCGGTGTTGCTTGAGATCGTACCTGGCATTTTTCCCTCTGTAAGCGTGATGATTGGCGAAGAGGTTTGTATGGTTGTTTTACCGGAGAGCTTCTACGGCCGTTGAACGTCCGATGCCCATCCAGAGCATATTGAAATTTTTTAGGAACACCCCTTAAAAAAAACGTTCGTTCAAGGTTTCCGAGGTTCCCCTGTCCATCCACCGCGTCCGGCTTGTTTTCTTTTTTCGTGCGGTAAATTGAATCGGGCCCGGCGGTTCTTCTCTTTCGTCATCCCGATCCGCCGCAATATCGGAATGACCTCCAGGGTGGAGGAAGTGATTTTTAAAGAGAAAAATAATCTTCGAATCAGGCACAAGTTTTCACATTTACTTGACGGAGCAATGATCACGAGAAAACCGATCCTGAAGGTTTTTTTCCTCCTTCTCTGTCTCAGTGTCATCCCGGGTTTTTTCAATGGTGTGAACGGACAGGAATGGACGAAGGAATTCAAAATCCCCCCGGGCTTTCCGAGAGTTCATGAAAATGATCTCGCGTGGGATCCGCACGCGGGATTGGGCCTCTATGGATTCGGGCATAACGAAAGCAAAACAAACCGGATCGGCGTGTTTCGCGCGGATGCGAAGACGCTTCAAGCCCTTGATGATACATTCCATCGTCCTCCCCGCCGCTGCGGGCCGAAGTTTGTTTACGAGGAAGCGATCAATGGAACGATTCTTTTTGGAGGAAAGCCACACTGGGGATACGGAACGATCGATAAGAGCGGCAAGAAACTCAAATTTGGGGCTTACGAGGAGTCGACCAGCATCTGGATCTTTTCCGGGGAAAAAA
>CAZSFH010000305.1:0-2721 GCA_964606115.1 uncultured Planctomycetia bacterium
AATGGGGCGTGCGGCGGCGACGGGTTTTTTGTCTTCCTCTTTTCTCTCAGCACTCAGCTGTGGAGACGAGCCCTCCGACCGGGGCGAAACACCCGAGGTACAGTCGGGGACGAACCAGAAAAACAACCGGATCCGCAGTGTGATTCCCTCCACGGGTGAAAAGATCTCACCTGTTGGAATGGGGACCTGGATTACGTTTAACGTCGGATCGGCCAGGCCATTGATGAACAAGCGTACCCGTGTGTTATCTCAGTTCTTCGCGGACGGTGGGGGGATGATTGATTCCAGTCCGATGTACGGTTCCTCGGAAAAAGTTCTCGGCCATGGTTTGTCGAAACTGAAGGAAAAGGAAAATGGTCCGGATCTCTCCACCCTGTTTTCAGCCACGAAGGTCTGGACGCCGGGTGGTCAGGACGGACCCTCTCAGATCCAGAATTCCGAGGACCTGTGGAACGTGACGTCGTTTGATCTTCTTCAGGTTCACAACCTCGTGGACTGGCGGACGCATCTGAACACACTTTTCGAAATGAAAGAACAGAACCGGCTTCGATACGTCGGCGTCACTACCTCCCACGGCCGGCGACACGGTGACATGAAGCGAGTGATGCGGAGCAAACCCATCGACTTTGTTCAGCTTACCTATAATATCCGCAACCGAACGGCCGAACGTGAGCTTCTCCCCCTCGCTCGAGAACAGAACCTCGGAGTTATAGCTAACCGTCCGTTCGGCGGCGGCCCACTGGTGAAGGGGATTCAGAAAAAGGGGGTACCGCTGCCGGAATGGGCCAGCGAGATCGATTGTGCAAACTGGCCTCAGTTCCTCCTGAAATTTATCATTTCTCATCCGGCCGTTACCTGTGCGATTCCGGCCACCACCAGGGTCGTGCACATGCGGGAAAACAAAGGAGCAGCTCGAGGACGTCTTCCGCAGGCGAACCGACGTAAAAAGATGGTGGCGTACTTTCGAGAACACGGCTGATAAAATGCCGGGAGGACGGTCTGACGATCAATCCGGGCCCTGCAATAGATGTCCAATATAATCCAGAATCGCAGTTGAAACGAATACATGTTGATCAGCGTATCCTCGATCGGTTCACTCGACGTATACTCGTTTACGTTTACCAACCAGACGCTCGAGATAAATTTTTTTTCGTCAGTTTAAACTGCGGGGAGTATCGTCTCGGGCGGACTCAGACCAGGGAAATGATGTATACGTTTTCAGACCTCTTAATGTATTCCCGGGAGGTTTATCTTTACTATCTCCGGGCGTACAGTGAGACGTTCGTGATAGTTCGATGGACGAACGTCGTGCTCAGTCTGGCTCTACTGATTCCGGTGTGGAGACCGTCCGTGCTGGGTGGAGGTATGGGCCGCGTTCGTCACCGAATCGTGACCCTGCTCATCGCCTATTTCTGGGCCTGGATTGCGCTGGCGTTCCACGGAACGTATTTCACGACGTTCAATTACGCCGCTTACGTCTTCGTTGTCGTTTTCCTGCTGGAGTCTCTTCTTTTTCTGGTGTTCGGAACCCTGCTCGGCCGTATCCGGTTTCGAATTCCTTTTGATGGAACTTCTTCTCCGGCCTTAACGAGCGTTCGACTTATGGGCCTGGTCATTTATTTCTTTTCACTGTTGGTTATCCCTTTACTCACCTGGTTCGAAACGGGGGATCTGTTTCTGTTTGGCTGGACCGCCGAAGCAACGGTGCTTGGAACGATGGGTCTTTTACTCCTCACGCAGAAATCGCTGTATTCGTATGCCCTTTTGGTTATTCCGTTGCTGTATTTGATCTGGGGGGGGCTCCGTGCGAGAGCGTTTGGTCTTCTTGAAGGCTATTGGCTTGCCGGTGGGGGAATGCTGGTGCTGTTAGGGGTGTTGGTTTCCTGGTGTTCTGAGACTGATTCCACCGGGGAACAGCCAGGGAAAAAAACGGGTTGGGGTCGGTAAAATGTGATTCCTTATGGATTAACTTCATCCGTTCTTTTCATCGAGTGTTGATTCTTCCCGTGTATTGCGGACGCGAATCCATTTCTTCTCGATGTCCGTGTTGGCCACGACGACATCGTTTCCATCGTCGTCGATAAACCGGCACTTGCGAAACTCGATGGATTTTAGTTTACCCGTGACGACGTCGGTGGAAATGCGATCCCCGGGCTGGAAATCATCGTCTCGAATCAGGTAAAGGCCGGCCACGAGATCAGAGAAAATGTCCTTCATGGCGTAGGAGACGCCGAGCGCTGCGAAACCGGCGGCGGTGCCAAGGCTCGCGGCCAGCGACTGCATGCCAAGCACGTTCAGGAGGATCAGTAAAACGGAAAACCAGAGAAATCCGCCCATCAGTTTTATCCAGAAACTCCGAATTGCCTGTTCTTCACTGGAAAGCATTCGGTCGAGTGCTCTCCGGGTCATACGCAGCACGATCCGGATCAGCACGTAGGCCGCTAAAAGGACGATTATTCCGGCGAGAAGATTCGGGATCAATTCAATCAAACGTTCGGAAAGTGTTTCCGACACTTTCATGATAAGGTTTTTCATTGGTTTTGAATATGTTATGGATGGTTAAACGATACTCGATCACCTTAACACGATGTTGGCTCCGGAAACCGAACTTCCGCTTCAACAACGGATCCGGGGCCGTTGCTCGAACGGCGTGTATTATAAGGGAACCTAGCATGACAACGCGAGAAATACGCGCCCTCAGTTCTTCATGTTGAAGGAATG
>CAZSFH010000306.1:0-2717 GCA_964606115.1 uncultured Planctomycetia bacterium
AATTATGCACACCATCTGGCATAATCTCGGAAAAAATCCGCACTTTCTGACCGAAAATACGGCCCGCTGAGTATACGCCATCTTTTCAGATGAGGTCTAGTTAATTTTTATTCAGGGAGGATGATTTTGTTTTCTCGTTTCGAGAAATGGCCAGGGCGATTAACAGACCAACCACGATGCCGATGGTGAACGTGAGGAGTAAGAGAAATACAAGTGGGGTTTGAATGTCAAAGAGCAACAGGTAAACCGTGACGGTATGATTATTCAGCAGAAAGAACAATAGCATCAGCAGGGTGACGGCGATCGCACCGATGATTTTGTTTCGTGTCAGGTATTTCATGGTTTTATACGAACGTACGGAAAAAATTAAGTAAAAACGGAGGTGTTGATTAGAATTGTTAGCAGCAAACGAAAAGCATTTTTTCCCTTTTTTCCGGTCATCTGTTATAATATGGTATGAAGCGGTTTATTTGAAAGAATATTTTGTTCCCGGATCCATAATGTTTCGATTTACGTATTCCTGGATGTTGTATGTTGGGTTTGCGGGTCTGTATATTTTTTCCCTGACGGAGGTCTGGGTGGTTCGGGGGTTTATCGTTGATGAGTTGATGACTGACGGTGGCGTGGGGTCCTATCATATTCTGTATCAACCGGTGCTGGTATTAGGGATCATCATTCTCGCTGAATGGTTATTTCTGATGGGAAATGAGTGGTTGAAACGGATTTGTTACGGTTCTCACGTAATATTAGGAATCGCTTCCCTTGCGTACTGTGTATACGTGTGGAATTACGTGAATCAATCGTTTGTTCCGTTCAGTTCACAGAGTCTGCGCGCGCAGTTTGCTTCCCTTGGTCCCGGGTATTTTATCTTTGTGTCGGCCAGTGTTCTTCTGATCGTAGCTGGATTATGTGCAATGCGTGAGTGTGGAAATGAAAAGCAACTGCGTGAGGAGAACAGAGAATAGACACTTCGATCGCCCGTGTTCACAGTTTCCTCTTCGAGTCAACGGAGCTTCCTTACAGCAGGAGGAAAGCCACGTATGTAAGCGGGTCGTGTGTTCTCGTTTCAGGTGTTCATTCAAATTTGACAGAGACACACATTAGTAGCTTGTAACGTCTTCTTCGACGTCGATCGATGCTTGAGCGGCGGCGAGGCGGGCGATTGGTACACGGTACGGACTGCAGCTGACGTAATCAAGTTCGGCATTGTGGCAGAATTTCACGGAGGATGGTTCGCCGCCGTGTTCACCACAGATGCCCACTTTCAGATCGGGCCGGGTCTGCCGTCCTCGATCAACGGCGATCTCGACGAGTTCGCCGACTCCGTTCTGGTCGAGAACAGCGAACGGATCGTCGTTCAGAATGCCCTCGTGCTGATAGTATTCAAGGAACTGTGTGGCATCGTCCCGACTGATACCGAAGGTGGTCTGAGTAAGATCGTTGGTACCGAAGGAGAAAAATTCAGCGTCTTCGGCGATTTCGTCCGCGCGGACGGCGGAGCGAGGCAGTTCGATCATTGTGCCCACTTTATAGTCGAGGTTTGCACCGGTTTCCTGAAGTACGTCCTCCGCCACGCCTTCGACGTGTTCGCGGAGGGTGCTTAGTTCGTTCTTGATTCCGACGAGCGGAATCATTATTTGAGGTTGTACATCAATTCCCTGTTCCCGAGCTTCCGCAGCCGCTTCCAGAATCGCTCGTGTTTGCATCTCGTACACTTCGGGATACGAGATGCCGAGGCGACAACCACGGTGACCGAGCATGGGATTTGCCTCCGTCAGGTTGGCGATTAATTGATCAAGTTCCTCCCGGCTCACATTCAGGCTTTTGCAGAGGTTTTCTTTTTCGGCTTCGCCGTGAGGCAGGAATTCATGAAGGGGGGGGTCAAGCAGGCGAACGGTGACGGGAAGGCCGTCCATTTCTTTGAAGATGCCTTTGAAGTCTTCTCTCTGATCCGGGAGAAGATGTTCAAGTGCATTTTCGTATTTCGGAAGAGCTTCATTCAATTTTTCACGGGCTTCTTCAAGTTCCTTCTCGATCTCCTGCCGGCGTCCTTCCGGTGCTGTTTCCAGTTCATTTTCGAGCACGTCGACATCGAGACGGAGCTGGTGTACTTCAGGGGCCACCAGGATCATTTCCCGGACGTGCTGAATGCGATCTTCTTCGAAGAACATGTGTTCGGTCCGGCAGAGGCCAATGCCTTCCGCGCCGAATTCCCGGGCAAGTTTGGAGTCCTCGGGTGTATCGGCATTGGTTCGCACGCCGAGGTCCCGTAATTCATCACACCAGTCCATAACGACTTCAAATTCACCGGAGAGTTCAGGTTCTTCCATTTCCAGCTGGCCGACAAACACTTCACCGGACGTACCGTCAATTGTGATCCAGTCGCCTTCGGAGACGGTTTGGTCACCGGCGGTGAACTGTGCGGCGTCGTAATCGATGTCGATGTCTCCACAGCCGGCAACACAGGGTTTTCCCATGCCACGTGCGACCACGGCAGCGTGGGAGGTACCGCCACCCCGGGAGGTGAGAATTCCTTCGGCCACGTTCATTCCACCGATGTCTTCGGGGGACGTTTCCCGACGAACCAGCAGCACGTCCTTGCCCGATTCGGCAAGGTCCTCGGCGTCGTCCGCGTCGAAAACGACCTGACCCGTCGCTCCGCCGGGGCTTGCACCGAGTCCTTCGGCCACCGCCTGATTGTTTTCTCGTGCTTCATT
>CAZSFH010000307.1:0-2693 GCA_964606115.1 uncultured Planctomycetia bacterium
AGACGTCATTTCCTGTTAAGATCATGCGTGGAAACCATGAGAACGATCCCGGTGGCCGGAGGATTTTACCGTCTTTCTGCCTAAAACGTCATAGTCCCTTGTGAAAGGGGGCGCGAAGCGTTTTCGTTTTTGCGTTCCGGGACGGACGAATGGGATCCAGTCAAACAATTGATCAAAAAACGGGCGGTTAGCTCAGCTGGCTAGAGCGCATGGATCACACCCATGAGGTCGGAGGTTCAAGTCCTCCACCGCCCACTTATTTCACTCCTCCCGTTCTTCATATCGGTCAAAGGTGTCCTTTCTGCTCCGCTTGACTCCCATTCTATTTTCCTTACGCTTGTCTTCTGTCGTTTTCCCATTCCAGTTATGGACGATCGACGCAGGGTTACTTGATCTGTTTTCGACGTATTTCGGTGCATCGAGTCTGCGGGGTCAAGCTTGTTTCACCATTACGATTCCACAACGTTCTTCCTGAGGTCTCTCGGCGGAGTCAATCGTTTTCGTCCCCGTTCGAACCAGCGGCCGCTCGTTCCGGGTCTTCTGCACCGGGAGCGTCAATCACGTACAGGAAGTAAAATACGACGAAGGCCGGGGGCTGCAGGATAAAAAGCACGGCCGCCCAGAACGGTTTTTTATCAGCCGGCACCTGAGTGGTGTTCAACAGAAACCAGAGAAAATATCCCAGCAGAAACAGAAGCAGAAGCCAGTAGGAATATCGGAGGGTGATCATGAGCGGGGTGAACAAATCCGCGTCCGAATCGGTCTTGTTGGACGAAAATCCGTAAGACATTGTTGAAAAGGTCCTGACACGGTCCAGAAGGTCCGAGTACAGTTCAATAAACAGAATTCGAGGGGAAAAGCCAAGAGGGGATATTAGAGAAACAACCGTCCAGGTCAGGGACAAAAACACGACAAATCCAAGGATCACTTTGAATAACAGGCCGGGGCTCGGAACCGATTGTTCGACTTGTTGATTTTTGTTTTTCATTCCGGAACCGCTCATCTTTCGCTCACCAGGTATTGAAGGAAAAGATCGGTTTTCCCGCTAAGCATGATTCACCTCGTCACCGGCATCGGTCGTATCGGAATCGTCCTCCGGGGGACTTCTCAATCCATACTTCACCCAGTAAACCGGTATTGCAAAGACATGGAAGAACAGAATCGAGACGACCCAGAACGCTCTCTCAGCTCCCAGCAACCGGGGCTCGTTATAGATTAGATACAGGAAACAGGGAATTAGAAGCAGGTTGATGGATGCAAACAGAGCAAACACATTGCTAAGCCTACTGATATAACTTTGAACATTCACAACATTCTCAGTAATCTGATCGATCCTGAACGGCAGCCCATGTGAGGTTTCCGTAGCGTCAACGAGGAAAACGGTCGGAACGATTGAAAACCCGAGATAAAGAAGATACGCGTATCCCGTGCACATCACCAGGACCAAAATGGAAACCAACCCTTTGAACCAGTAATGGTTCGTATACCGTAAGGGGTTCTCCTCAGCTGTCATGGCGGGCCGGGGTGTGATTCCATATATAAAGGTAAAAGAACACAAGCATCGCAAGGAAATGCCCGAGAATGATCGTGATCCCCCAGATGGGTTTCCGCCGGCGTTCGACTCGATCCGTCAGGGTCAGGAAACTCAGGTAAAACACCAGCAGACCGATGATTTCGAACAGGGAAACCGTGTGAAACACGAGCATGGTTTCAACGGAAAAAAACATCAGTGGGGTATCGGGGTGAGCGGACGTAATACGATCCACGTCGTACAGCTGCGAAAAGAGCACGAGGGAGATAATCAGATAGGCGACGGGCCAGAGTGTAAAGAGCAGAAGAACCCATTTCTTCAGACGGCTTTTCATGACCGGGAATCCGTGTCTTTTGGGTGTACGCTAATTAGACCCCATCTGAAAAGGGGTGTGGCCTCAGTGAGAGCACCGCCGGGCCGGCTGCACGGAATTTCACCCCTGGAATCCCCATTTAAAGCGGGTTTTCGAGGCGGAATGACACCGCAGACGGCCCGGCGCTGCCTCATCTCGTACGAGACGTCCCGTATTTCGGTGACCTCTGCGTCATTTCTCATCAAAAATGCGCTCCTATTTTTGCATTTCTTCTTCGAAAAAATCCTTGATCTCGACCGAAATACGGGACGCTGAGGGTCACACCCATTTCAGATGAAGTCTAAATATTTTTGATCCGCTGGCGAAGAAAGTCGATTATGTTCCGGCATAACCGGTGACACCGTCAGCACGTCCGGAAAGATTTTCCGACAAAATGACCTTTTCGATCGTATGGTTTTTGGGCTGAAATAACAACTTTCAAGGCTACTGACTCGACTTATTCGCTCGGGTACGATGATGAGGAAGACACGGGCTGAGCGATCCAGTCGTAGGTCGGACGGACGGTACCGTTCTCAAACCTCACCCCTTTTTCGGAGTAGGGAACCGTTCCGTTGAAACGTCGATCGTTCGCGCGGACGCTCATTGACCGGATGTTCCAGGCGCGGAGGGGTTGCACCTCGCCGGGTTCGGAGCGACCGTTCTGGTTCCGGTCCCGCCAGATGGACAGCCCGCGGAGTTCCTCGCCGAGCAGCACACCGTCCTGATTGTCGTCGAGCATTCGCAGCGGCCGGTATCCGTTTCTCCAGAAAATCCACCACGTAACACTTCCGAACAGCTGTCGGCCGGAGT
>CAZSFH010000308.1:0-2659 GCA_964606115.1 uncultured Planctomycetia bacterium
AATTGCTCACCTGTTCTCGAAGAGCACAAGAAAGCCGACGTCCCTGCCGGCAACTAACACTTGTACCCTTCCTTTCGGAATGTATAAGTGAGAAATTACGTTCACATCATGTACCCCGAATTGTGGATCAGGTATGGCGAGCGATAACGATAATATAAATGACAATACGGTTAAATCGGATTTGTTTTCGTCCGGTTGGTCTCCGTCCCTTCCTCAGGTACTCACGGGCCTTGCTCTGTTCGCGTTTCTGTTTCGTTTCCAGCTGGTGCTGACCACGTACGTGTACGGCACGGACGGAACGACGTATCTTCTCGATATGAACAGGATCATGGACAATGGACTGTTGACGGCGATCCGTGAGGGGGTCTCTGAACCCGTGTATCCGGTGTTGTTATCGGTCCTTCATACTCTTTCCGTGGATCCGGTGTCGGGGGGATACGCCATTTCGCTGGTGTTTGGTTCGCTATCCGTGGTGATTTTGTTTCTGATCGTGCGGGAGCTGTTTTCGTTTGACGCCGCACTGGTGGCGGCGCTCGTTCTGATTTTTCATCCTCAGTTCGTGGACGCCCACGCGGACCTGAAGCTGGAAGCGACGTTTCATTTTTTTCTGCTCGCTTCGATGTATTTGATGTACCGGTTTCTGGCGGCGGAACGGTGGGGATATCTGGCGGGTGCCTTTCTGATGACGGTGTTCTGTGTGGGAACCCGGCAGGAAGGTGCGCTTCTCATGCCCCTCCACGCGGGTGTGCTGGTTTGGGTATTTTGCCGGCGTCAGCGGTCCCGGGCACGCTGGTTGCGTTACGGTACCGGTGTGGGATTCTTTTTTGTGTTTCCCGCCGCGGCCGGCCTGATTGTTCTCCTCGTTTCCGACGTCGGGTTTGTGGAGGTATTGAACCGTACCAAAGCGGGCGTGCTCTTCAACCTGTTCTCGGATCAGTCGCAGGCCTCTCTGGAGCATGTGTCGGAATTTATCGAACAGGGGTCCCGGATCACATGGTATCACCTGAATCTTTTCCTCCTGATTGGGATGTTTGTGGTGAACGGATTCCGCAGGGAGGATCGGCGGTATCCCCTGTTCAGCTATGGGTTCGTGTTTCTCGCCATGTTATTTATCAGCATGCTCGGAATACGCCCGCGGTACATCAACGAACGATATCTTATGACGCCGTTTCTTTTCTTTCTGCCCGTGATTGCCTCCGGTTTCCTCTGGTCCGTACAGTACGTTCGCACACGTGTGGAGTCTATCACGACAAATCAGGTTGCTCTGCTGGGGCTCCTGTTCCTGCTGGTCCCGCTGATGCCCACGTCCTTTGAGCTGCGCCGCGTGGAGCAATACGGCGTCAAGCGGGCGGGATTGCATATTCGATCCATCAAGGCGTCGCCGAATCCCGTGATCAGTTGTTCCTATGGGAAGCTTCAGTATTTTGCGAAAACAAACCGGTTTCGAGAGATGCCTTCGATACGGTCGCAGTTAAAGAATCGTCCCGGCGAGCTCTCGCTGGATTACCTCGTGTTGACGCAGGAGGATTTCACGGAACATCCGTCGCTGCGACATCTTGAGGAGCGGGAGGGAATTCGTCGGATCGGCGTGTTTCCGGAGGGACCGGGGGATTGGTCGAACCCGGCGTATCTATATGTTTTTGAGAAATAATAACGCATAGGGAGCCGGAATACGGAACGACCCGTTCGAGATGTGGATCGCTATGCAACGCTCCTATACAGCAAACGAAGACGTGCACTCCGGGGCGTCTTCGACGCCCCTGCGTGCACTACAACCGAACACGCAATCGAGGGATGACCGTCGGGATCGTGTTTCGTTGTAGAGTACGGAGCGAAGCGGAGTACACGTATTTGTTTCTGGCATGAACCATTCCCCCCTCTATAATCGGATCGATCATCTCCCGACTCCGTCCAGATCCGAAACAATATGTGAGCGGATTCCGCTCCTTCCGTGCTACATTGTGATGTCACTACGGGGCTTCGGAGAATACACCACCTACAATTTGATGCCTTTATGAAATCAATTTTGACGGGCCCGTTGCCAGTATCAGAAACATTCGGTTTTCGGGGCATACTGGCGTTATTTCTCGTCATGCTAAATACCCAATTCCATTTCGGATGGCGTCTATATGACTCCCACTCGCTCCAGCGTTCGCTCGTACAGGGCAAGGGTCCTGCGGATGGTTTCTTCAATTGAATAATGGTTTTTTACCCGCTCACGGGCCTTTTTCCCCATTTCCTCGCGACGGGACGGGTCGGTAAGCAGGGTTCGAGTTGCGGAGGCGAGGGCGTCCGGGTCTCTGACGGGAACGAGAATTCCGGTTTCGTCCGTTACGGTTTCACAATGACCGCCGGTCTGTGTGGCGACCACCGGACGACCCACCGACATCGCTTCGATCACGGCTGTTCCGAGGGCTTCCTGTCGCGAGGGATGAAGAAACACATCAAACAGGGAGAGGTAACGGGGAGGTTCGTCCACGAATCCCGTACGAACAACGTACGGTTCGAGATCCAGTTGCTGGATCAACCCCTCCCATTCCTCCCGGAATGAAATTGTGTATGGTTGTGTTTCGTTCGAAACAGAACCGGGATGCCCAGCCAGTTTGCTAGGAGGCTGCTGAAAAACCCCCGCGACGTCAGCGAAACGAGTTGCGTCGAA
>CAZSFH010000309.1:0-2579 GCA_964606115.1 uncultured Planctomycetia bacterium
TGAGCTGCTCGAACTTCTCCTGGACCTTCTCAAGGATCTTATCCCGGAAAAAGGTCTTCAACATGTCAGATCCGTCCTCGTCCTGGTCGTTCAGAAGCTCAAGAAGTTGATCGAGATCGGTGTCTTCGAATAAACTGTCCATGGTATCCTCATTCAATGGGTTCAAATTAACGGATTCGAATCTCATTGAAGAGGATACCCCACTTTCTCTTCTTACACAACTTTTGTGACGTCATCGTCAGATTCATCATTTCAATTCTTAAGGTCGATCGGAAGCTGGATCAGGTTTAACATCTTGATCCAGAGAGGGGTTACGGCTAAAATGGGGAGATCATAGGGAGGAATTGTACGCGGGGTGTGCTTTTTCCCCGGTTAATCGTCTGGGACAACCGGGAAACGTTTTTTGTTTCCCAGGGCCTTCCTTACTTCAGGTTCCATTCTTCTCACACGTTCGTTCAAGGTTTGCTGAAAACCGATGAAAATTTTTGATCCGCACGTACACGCGATCTCCCGCACGACGGATGACTACGAGCACATGGCGACAGCCGATATTCGGAAGATTCTCGAACCCGCTTTCTGGCTGGGTCAGCCCCGGACACACGTCGGTACGTTTCTCGACTATTTTTCCTGGATCACCGAATTCGAGAAGGAACGGGCCGCCGATTATAACATCGCTCATTACGCAGCGATCGCGGTCAATCCAAAGGAGGCCAATCAGCGGGAACTGGCCGAAGAGGTTCTCGAGGAGATTCCTCCTTACCTTGAGCGGGATAGTGTTGTCGCGGTGGGAGAGGTCGGTTTCGATCGGATCAGCGACGACGAAGAAGAAATTATGAAGAAGCAGATTGAAATGGCCCAGGAGGCGGACCTTCCGATTCTCGTCCACACACCGCATCAGAGAAAAGAAGAAGGCACACGGCGGACCATTGAGATCCTGAAGGACATGAACGTCGACGAAGGAAAGGTTCTTATCGATCACAATACCGAGGAGACCATTGAGATGACCCTCGAAAATGGCTACTGGGCCGGGCATTCGGTCTACACCCGGACCAAACTCACCCCGACCCGCGTGGCGGACATCGTCCAGGAGTACGGCGTCAAACGAGTGACCGTCAACAGTGCGGCGGACTGGGGACCGTCAAACCCACTGAACGTGCCCAAAACCGTGAATGAACTTCGCACCCGCGGCTTCACGGATGAAAAACTTCACAAGCTTGTCTGGGAGAACCCGCTTGAATTCTACAACCAGAGCGGACGCATTGGACGGGACCCGGTCTGATGCAGGACGCCCTCGAAGCGGTTCTGTTCGATATGGACGGGACACTGATTAATTCACGCCGGAATGCCATTCAATCCGTTCAAAACGGATTGGAATCCCTGGATGAGGAGCTGGATGAGAAGGTTCCCATCCCGTCGGAAGATCAGATTACGTCGTTAATCGGTCTTCCTTCCGATCAGTATTTTCAGCGTCTACTGCCGGATTACCTGCAGGAGTACCGGGAAGAGGCTCAGGAACGAATTAATGCGTTTGAACGAGAGGGCATCCGTCGGGGGGACGTCCAGTTTTACGAAGGCATGGAATCGATTCTTCAGTCCCTCCTGGAAGCCGATGTTCATCTGGGATTGGTCACCAACGCCGGACGGACGTATTTCGAAGCGCATCGGTCCTCCCTTGAGCTGGATCAATATTTCGACGTGCTGTATTGCGTGGATGACAGTGAAAACAACCGGAAGTCCGAACTTGTTCAGCGGTTTTTGAAGGGGAAAGGTAACCCTGGCTGTGTTATGGCGGGAGATCGGACGTATGATTTGAAAGCGGCCCGTGAAAATGACCTTCCCTTTATCGGCGTGTTATGGGGATACGGGGATCAAGAGGAACTCGAGGAGGCGGATTGGAAGGCGGAACATCCCGAGAGGCTTTCGGAGGTTCTATCCGAAATTCAGTCCTCTTTCAACCACCGTCCTGTTGAGGCGTCGAAATAGGAGGCTCCTGAAAAAGGGGATCTGACCGGTTCCGGCGGATCTCGGTGCGTGGATCGCTGGTGGAGGGTTCTGCTCGGGGCGTTCGGATTACTCACGGATGATGATGCCCGGGTCTGGTCAGAAGTGTTTGTTCACGGCATTCTCTTTTTTCCAGGATTTAAATTTCGATTGAATAAACTGGATTTTGTCTTGCCGTTCTTCGGCGAGATTGTTCGTTTCGGTTGGATCCTTTTCCAGGTTATACAATTCCCACGGACCGTCCTTCACCCGAACGATTTTCCATTTTCCGTACCGTACCATCCGTTTGTCCCGTTTGAATCCGGAAATTAAAAGCCGGGGAGTCTGAAAGGAGTCTCCGCGGAACACGGGAATCAGGCTTCGGCCATCCAGGTCGGGACGGTCCTTGCGGACATCGGGTGAGGGGTAATCCGCATCTGCAACGTCAATGAGCGTTGGCAGGAGATCCACGACGTGTGCCGGTTGGTCGGTGATGTCCTTCTTTACGTGTCCGGGCCAGTACGCGAAAAAGGGTGTCCGCGCGCCGCCCGCGTGGCCGTACTGCTTGAAGTAACGAAACGGCGTGTTCGCGGCGGCCG
>CAZSFH010000310.1:0-234 GCA_964606115.1 uncultured Planctomycetia bacterium
ACGTTCGACGTCGGAATCCGACATGATACTCGCCTGATTTCCTGCAGCTCGAAGACGGTCCAGCAAAAAACGTTACTCCGACGCCCCGCTTCTGGACGCCCACCGGATACCACGAAGGACGAATTCCTGGAATTTGTCATTGGTCCAGACGTCGGCCCGGTGCCCCAGCCCGGTGTACCACACGCGACCCTTCCCGAGCTCGCGGTACCACGAAATGGCGTAGGGGTCCATGTT
>CAZSFH010000310.1:244-2569 GCA_964606115.1 uncultured Planctomycetia bacterium
GCATTGAATCGGTCTGCAGGACAAGAAGCGGCTGGATCTTGTCCGATTTCTCGGCGAAGACATAGAATTCTTCCTTCGGAAGGGTCCAGCTGTTTCCCAGGTGTTTGGTGGTGGGATGATCCTTCACCTCCATGGTTCCACGCTGCTGAGCGCCGTGGGTTTTGAAACGTCCCCCCAGCATGCTGACGTAGGGTTTTTCGCCGTCCTCGTTTTTCCAGTTCTTGTACGTATCCGAAGCGCTGTGGATGCCCACGAAGGAGCCGCCGCTCCGCACCCATTCGATCAACGCTCGGCGGCCGCTTTCGCTCATGGGCGGATTCCCGTCGGTGCCTGGCTTGCGCAGGTTTCCGCTGGTGTAGAACGCGAGCACATCAAACTGGTTGAGCGTCTCGGGATTGATCATGCCGGCGTCCTTGGAGACGACGAGCCGGAATGAATGCTCGCCGGCCAGTTTAAGCATCACTCGCTCGGCGTGTCCGAGCTTTCCGTCGTCTCGCTTGACCACCTTATGTTCATACCCGGACGACTTGGTCAAAAACAGTACGTCGAGAGGTTCCTCCGCGGCGGCGGAGACGCAGAGAACAAGCGAACAGCAGACAGCAAACAAACACTGAATCGGTCGTGTCAAGAGCAACCTCCCCTGTAAGATGTATGCGGTCATGATTCGTTTCACCGTCCCCGTACATTCCGGAAATAACAACCACAGAAACGGATATAACCCGGAAAAACGGGTAAAACGAGCATCTCATCGATCTTGCAATCTACAGGGAACCCCCTGTTATTTCAAGGAATTTAGCCCGGATCTGACCGAGTCCATCCGTTCAGGACGGTGGTTGAAATTGTGGGGTCATCAAATCAAAATGATATTTCCTGCAATCATCCTCATAATTTATTCTCTAAAAAATCCGTCCCCATGAAGTCGATTGTCTGCGTGAAGCGGGTGCCGGATACGGCGGCGAACATTCGCATCGACGACGAGGGCCGGGTTCAAACCGAAGGGCTGGAGTACGTCACGAGCCCGTACGACGAATACGCGCTCGAGGAAGCCGTGCAGATCAACGAGGATCGGGAAGAAGGAGAGGTCCTCGTACTCAGCCTGGGGAGGGAGGAAACGAAGAACACGCTTCAGGACGCTCTCGCCCGCGGCGGCGACCGCGGTATCCATCTTTTCACGGAGGACGACGGCTGGGATCCGTACGCCACGGCTCGTGCGCTGTCGAACGCGATCGACGGCGAGGAACCGGACCTGATCTGGTTCGGGAAACACGCGGCCGACGACGACGGATTCCAGGTCGGTCAGATCGTCGCTTCCCTGCTGGATCTCCCCGTCGCCACGTTCGTGTCGGACGTGGAAATAGATGGAGACGAAGTGCACGTCAGGCGCGAGACGGACGGGGGATTTGACACCCTGACCCTCGAACAACCCTGCGTCCTCACGGCGGAGAAAGGACTGAACGAGCCCAGGTACGCCAAATTGCAGGAGATTATGGAGGCCAAGAAGAAAGAAATTGACCGCCGAGAGGTCGGTTCTCCAGATCCCACCACGCACGTGGTCCGGATGGACCCGCCACCCGAGCGTCCCCCCGGTGAAATTGTGGGCGAAGGACCCGAGGCCGTCCCGGAGCTGGTTCGAAAGCTACACGAGGAAGCGAACGTGCTTTAACGACGTCTCTTTTCGCAAGTTTTTCGATCTATTTCTTTCCCTGTTGACACAGGAAATTGAGCGAATGGATGGTCCTCTGATTGTCTACGTCGAGGAACGAAACGGTTCGTATCGTGACGGAGCTCTGCAGACCCTGTCGAAGGCCGTGGAGCTCGGCGACGAACTGAACCAGGACGTCGTTTCCGTTGTGATCGGTGACGGGGAGTCGGATCGATCGGAAGATCTGAAACCGTTTGGTCCGGACCGAATACGGGTCTTCGACGGGGAAGCATTTGCGTCGTATTCGACGGATGGATTCGCCGCGGCGATCCGCAAGGTCGTCGAAGAAGAAGACGGGGAAGGGGTGTTCATGGCCGCCACCACGCCCGGGAAAGACCTGGCCGGGTATCTCGCGGGAGAGCTGGGAACAACGTGTGCCACGGAGGTAACGGAACTACGTGTTGAGGAGGGAACTCTCCACGTGAAGCGCCCCGTATTCGCCGGGAAGGCATTCGCGAACGTCGAATTCCAGACGACACCGCTTCTTGCAACTGTGCGTACCAATGTCTTTCAGAAACAGACCCGGGAAACGGAAGACGAAGTGAACGTCATACAGGAAGAACTGGATCACTCCGACGGTTTTCAATCGGTCGTCGAGGAATTCCACCCGTCGGAGGGGGAAA
>CAZSFH010000311.1:0-2549 GCA_964606115.1 uncultured Planctomycetia bacterium
AATGGGTTCAAGATAGGTGCGAATGTCGTCCCGATCCATAATCTCAATATCCTGGTCCGAGAAGTCCAGAGCGGATTCGACGTACGCGCAGAGATGGGTGAGCCGTTCCCGGAGCTGGTGGATTTTTTCGGACAATTTTCCTTCCAGCTGGCCGAGAGCGAGTTGTTGTTCCTGTTCATCTTTTGCCTCGATCAGAGACAGGACGGCTTCGGCCTGGGTCAGGTCCAGCCGTCCGTTCAGAAACGCTCGCTCCGTAAACTCCCCGGGACGAGCGAGCCGTGCGTTGAGTTGCTGGATCTGTTCGACCAGAAGTTCGAGGACCGGGGTGGAACCGGGGAGCTGGAATTCCGCGCTATCCTCGCAGGTATACGATCGGGGTGATCTCATAAGAAGAATTGTTGTGGTGGGAATTTCCACCTCCTCCGGCTCCGTTAACTGCAGCGTGGTCCGGATCCATTCAAAATTTGCTTCATTCACGATGGATTGGTGTTCGTCGGGGAGCAGTGATTTCACAATGGAAAACGTGTCCGGACCGCTCATGCGGACCACGCCCCGGAGCGATGACCCCGCGGGAGTGGATCGGGCGACTATGGTTTCCGTGGAGTCTGTTGTTGAGGATTTCGTCATGGAGAGGAAGGGGTTGTCTGATCGAAAAGCCAGTCAACAGCCTCCGGTGCAGTTTCGAAGGTGGAAAAGGAGGGAAGGTCCTCCTCGAAGAGATCTCGAAGGTCCATGGATTGCACGGCGGCAACGGGTCGTTTTCCTTTTTTTGCGAATGCCATTTCACTCAGTGTACCGAATCCCCCGTTCACCGCGATAACCCCGTCGCCGGACAGGGCGACAATCAGATTTCTCGCTTCCCCCATACCGGTAACGATCGGATAATCGACGTATTCATTCGCGTCCTCCGCGTTTTCTGTCGGCAGGATGCCAACGGTGGTTCCTCCTTCTTCTTTTGCTCCTCTGCAGGCGGCCTTCATGACACCGCCGAGCCCTCCGCAATACAGCACCGCCCCCCGCCGGGCGATTTCCGCTCCCACCTGAAGGGCGACTCCCCGGATCGAATCGGACACACGGCTTCCCCCAATCACACTGATACGTTTCGTGTTGTTCGGGTCTGGTTTATTCAATGGTTCCTTCGTACTGAGTGGGTGTTTCACGAATCGTCTCGTTCTGATAATCATGGTCACGCGAGGAGAACGAGGGGACCGATCGGGTTTTAATGGCCAGGGCGATTCCGATGATGAAGTAGGAAGCCATAAGGGAAGATCCCCCATAGGAGACAAACGGTAGAGTCAGCCCGGTAACGGGGGCCAGTCCGATGGTCATCCCAATGTTGATAAAGGGCTGGACCGTAAAGAGCGTGGCAAATCCGGTCAAGACCAGGCGACCGAACGGTTCACGGGTAAAAAATGCGGTTTTGAGAAGTGAAAATACCAGGAGCAGAAAAAAAACAACAACCGACGCTGCACCGGCGAACCCTCCTTCTTCTCCGATGACCGTAAAAATGAAATCATTGTGTCGTTCCGGCACGAGACGGGAGTAGTCTTCTCCGGGATGGCCGAAACCTTTACCGGACAGACCTCCGCTGCCGATCGCAATTCGTGAGCGGATCAGGTGATATCCTTCCCGGAACGGGACTTTTTCCGGCTGGATAAATCCGATGATTCGTTCTTTCTGGTAGTCTTCCAGTGCGTACCGATACATGATCGGAGCAAGAAGCAGGGTGGCAAGAATGGCTGTTCCAATATGTTTCGGGGAAGCGCCCGCGGTAAACAGGATGGTCAGGAACAGCGGACCGAACAGAAGAGCGGTCCCGAGGTCCGGTTCCAGGACGATCAGCAGTGTTGGAATGATAGCGATCAGGAACGGCGGAATTAAGTTGGGCAGGCGTTCCAGGTGTTTTTCGTACATCAGGTACCGGGCTAAAGCAAGGGTGACACTGACTTTTGCCAATTCGGAGGGTTGAAGGTTAATCGGGCCGAGTGGAATCCACCGACGAGCTCCTCGAAATGCCGTTCCAAAAAAAAGAACGTACAGAAGCAAAATGATCACGAAGCCGTAAATCCACCAGGCGTAGCGCTGGAAGTAGAGGTAATTGAAGCATGCTAAGAACAGCATGACCCCGATGCCCATGCACATGTAAATTGTTTGCTTGACAGGGTAACTGTTCAGGAAGGCGTTCAGTCCGCCATCCCGGATTCCGGTGGCGCTCCAGATGGTTACGATACCGATGATGTTCAGGGCAACAACGGCCGAAACGATCAGCCAGTCGATGTTTTTCAGCCGTTCAATCTTGAACATTTTCCGATTCCGGGAGTTCGATTCCGTTCAGGATTTTGCCGATCAGCGGTGCGGCAGCTCCTCCTCCGGATTCTCCGTGTTCGTAGATTAACGCGAACGCGATTTCCGGATCTTCGTACGGAGCGAATCCAACGAACCAGGCGTGGGGGGTTTGATCGCCCCCGAGCTGTACCGTGGACGATTTTCCGGCCACCTGGTAATCGAGTTTCTCGTACCACATTTTCGTTTTCGCATGTTGACGATGT
>CAZSFH010000312.1:0-2532 GCA_964606115.1 uncultured Planctomycetia bacterium
CTCTAATCACAACACCGATTCGTTGACCCTTTTGACTGATTTGTAAACTCCTATGATCTATGTCACTTGACGTCAATATCACCCCACCTTTGTCTGCCAGCATCTTTCCCTTATCAGAATTTATTATGACGGCAAAATTCTCGCCAGACTGTGCGAGGGCATAATTATAAATCTTATTTGAAATTAGTTTGATTTTCCCATCATAAATGAGATGCCATTTGCCTTCTTTTTTTCCACTATACAAATAATGCAATTTCTCTTTTGAGAAAAGAGGTTCTCCTGATACAAGATTGGAAAACCATTCTTGTTCATTTTCATTCACCACAAGACATTTTCGATCATTCTTTTCTGCAATGTAGTAAAACCTTTTCCCATTATCTGAAAACTGACAGTTGTATATATCATCGTAATAATGACCAGGACTTTTATTTAAATAATTTATTCTTTTCTTCCCCTTTGAATTTTCCTCCATATAAGCGACCTTATTCGATTGGGGATGAATGAATATGTCATCAGGAGTTAAAGAATCTGACGAAGTAACGATCTTCTTCCTTTTTATTTCTATATTTTGAAGATCATTTTGAGCAGCCAATGACTGTATAGTGGTCAAACAAAAACATATAAACATTATACCTTTTGTAACGGTTCTCATTGTCTTCATCGAATTCATATCAATCTATAGATTTATCCCATATAATAGAGC
This sequence comes from uncultured Planctomycetia bacterium, assembly GCA_964606115.1. Taxonomy (GTDB): domain Bacteria; phylum Planctomycetota; class MHYJ01; order CAYXQY01; family CAYXQY01; genus CAYXQY01. The sequence goes on from CAZSFH010000312.1 coordinate 704, forward strand.
CTTTCTTTTGTTGCAAACTCGTCCAATCTTCTTTCGTTCCATACCACATTTTATTTAATTTAAATTCTATTAATAATTCTCCATTTTTCCCGTATAATCGGACCCCAACAAACTCCTTTGACTCATTTTTAATATTTTTCAAAAACTCAATTTTATATCTAGCTCCTCCTGTACCAAATATGATAGGTTTTTCTCTGTCTAATTTATCATCTGGCCCTATAAGCCGGCGAATGTCACGATCTTCTACTCTAAACGTCTTATCTTTTTTTAATTTATCATTGATCATCTTCTCAGTTTTCTTATCCACCTCTTTTAAATCATTTTCTTTTAATTTCACAGCATTAAACAACAAATAAGATTTCTCCTTATCTCCAAATACCTGAGTCCTAAAAATGAGATAAATCTCCCCATTCATTTCGTATACATAAGGGGGCACAAAATTTAGACTATGGGTGATCTTCTCGATTTTCCCATCCGAAGATATTTTAATAATTGTAACAAAACCTGCTACTGAAGAACGAGACCAATTTGGCCAGAAGCCTAAAGTTGTTGTTGCCTTTTGAAGTGGAGTTTGTTCATAAATATGCCTTTCCCAAAAAAGAACAATATGTGTCTTTCTATACTTATTTACTAAAAACACCTCGTTATAGTTTTCTATAACCCAATAAGAATAAACATAAAAAATCACATAAAAAACTGCACCCAGAAGAAGAACAAGGAAGGTTAAAACCCAAAACAACTTTTTCTTAATCAGTGACACGGTCAAGATCTTTTTGAAATTTCTCTCCTCTTCTCTCAATTGGATTTAAATTAGATTGGTCAATTATTCGCCCATGTCGTCTACCAATGTTCTTAAGAAGCTGTTTCCATGTTCTGAACATACCACTTCTACCTCCTATAATTTGCTTAAATGAATCAACTGAGGTAGCAGTTTCGGTAATAGAATATGTTTCTATTATCAAATTACCATTGGAAGCCGTTCTTACTCCCCAATATCTATAGCCCCTAAGAGGATGTCCCTTGTGTGTCCTTGCCACAAAGTACAGATTTCGCCGATTTACCGTCTTAACTTGGACAGGAAAATCTTCTTCTCCTAACTCATATAGCAAACTCTTCATATCGAAGATTACATAATCACCCTTTTCGACAATCTCTTGCTCTTCCTGAAATCCAGCCGGATCTAAAATTTTGGTGTTGGTAACACCTATTCCTCTGAATTTTAATAAATCAGAAAAGATCCTTCTCGCAGAGGTAGATGTTCGAATTCTAATCGATTGATAATGTGATGCTTCCAGTGAGCTAAAATTCGGTCTTTGAGGTACATCTTTGTCCATTTCAATAGGATCTCGAAGGTGATGAATCGGATTCAGCTCCTCAGCATAATCAGTAACAGAAGGAGGAATAAATCTTGAATTAAATCTGCCCTCAAATTTTGCACGCTCCCTAAAAACGAGATTTATAAACCTAGCATTTTCGACGTACCATGGAACCATCATCCTCCGTTCATAATTGAAATAAATACTGGAAAAATTATATGAAAAATTTGACCCAAGTTCTGGCCCACTACATTGAAAGCATGGTGTAGTATATTTACTTTTTATTGATTGACCAACTTGACCTCTCCCAAGCTTATCTACTACTTTACCTGTTCTCGGATTATATCTTACTGGGTTGTTATTAATATCACCTCCAAAAAGTTCCCCAGGCTTGGGCTGAAGCCCTTGTGGGTCAGTATTATTTAATGGGTTGTTTATTCCATATATATACTGTGCCCCAAACGGACTCTTCGGATCCCTCTGCATAAACCGTCCGATGGTCGGGAAATAGGA
>CAZSFH010000313.1:0-2514 GCA_964606115.1 uncultured Planctomycetia bacterium
CTTCGTCAATATTCCGTGCAGACCGGCCGCTGAAGGATCACTGAGTGCACGCCACCTTTTCAGATGAGGTTTTGCTAGCCAGAATTTTTCCCCGAAGCCTTCGTCCCTGATTCATCCGCTCATATGAGGTCATGACCCTTATTCGGATGGGGTCTTGTTATTGACCGGGACACGGCTGAAAATTGAGATGAGAGCCCTTGATAAAAGATTGCTTCCCAGGCTCATGAAACGAATATGCATGCTCGACGTCGTGGGGCTTACCCCGGAGCTGATCGGGGACCTGACGCCGAATCTGAAATCCCTTTCCGGTGGGAACCTCTCTGGAGCCCGTTGTGCAATGGACGGTGTGATGCCCGCGGTGACCCTTCCTCCTCAGGCCTCCGTCCTGACCGGTTCCCGTCCGTCCGAGCACGGAATCGTGGGGAACGGGTGGTTGTACGACACGCAGGAAATTCGATTCTGGCAGCAGGCACGGCAGCTTATGCAGGGGGAAACGGTTTATGAGGCGGCCCGGAGCGAGTTCGGACGCGATTTTACGACGGCGTTGATTTTTTTCTGGTTCAGCCAGGGAGCTCGCGCGGCGGATTACCGGGTCATTCCCAAACCCTGGTACGGATCGGACGGCAGCAAGGAATTTGATATTCACGGATTCCCCGATTCGTACGTCGAGGGGCTTAAAGATGATCTCGGGGAATTCCCGTTCCTCACGTTCTGGGGCCCGAATGCCGGACCGCCGGCCTCGGAGTGGATTGCCCGCGCGACGGCGAAAACCCTGCGTGAACAGCGGCCGAATCTTACCTTTTCGTATCTTCCCCTTCTCGATTATCCATTTCAAAAGTTTGGACCGGACACGGAGGAAGCTCGTGAGGCACTGGAGACCGTGGACGAGTACGTCGGATTGATCCAAACAGCCGCACAGGAGACCGATACCCATCTGGTCGTTTTCTCAGAATACGGGTTGACCCCCGTGAATCGTCCGATCCACCTCAACCGCCGATTCCGTGACAACGGGTGGCTATCCGTTCGGAAGGGACCGTTCGGGGAGCGTCTGGACGTGTTTCAGTCGTCGGTCTTCGCCGCTGCGCATCACCAGGTCGCCCACGTTTACGTTCGGGACGATGATCGAATGGATACGGTTCGGGATCTGCTCCGGAACACGGAGGGTGTGGATGACGTCTGGGGACGGCATAAAAAACAGGAACAGGGCCTCGACCATCCACGGGCCGGTGATCTGATTGCGGTCGCTTCTCCACGATCGTGGTTTACCTATTATTTCTGGCAGGACGATCAGGAGGCACCGGACTACGCTCGTAGCGTCGCCATTCACGACAAACCGGGGTATGATCCGGTAGAGATGTATTACGATCCGGAACTGACGGCTCCACGGCTCAAGGCGGGATGGACCGTGCTCAAGAAGAAGCTTGGTTTTCGTTATCGGATGAACGTCATTCCTCTTGATGCATCACTGGTGAAGGGAAGTCACGGACGTCCTCCGGCTTCTCCGGAGGCGGGACCTGTTTTCCTTACGGACGAACTCGAACCGCCGGATCCGAGGAAGATGACGGAGATCAAACCCTGGCTGCTGGAGCAGTATCGGACGTCCTGACATGATGTATAGACCCGGGCAACGTGCAATCCGCTTCTCTGCATTCACTCCAATTTTCCCCCTTCTAAAACGACGCAGATGAACATAGGCGGGATATCCGGATCCCATCTGAAAAGGGTGTATACGTACAATAACCCACGAGATCAGGCGTCTGTTGTAGTGCACGGAGCAAAGCGGAGTGCACGTTGTTATTCAACCACACGGGAAAGACCACCTGGATGAAACGTTCACGTACGAGGGGATGGTATACCGTTCGAACTTGTCGCTTTATCTCCTCTCAAAACACGTTTCCGGGAGAATGAATACGATCTGACACGCGCGGGGGCGATGAGGAGATATCAAACGGGGCAGATCCAAAAAATCAGCAAAAACGTGCACCTGTTTCGCTGCGTAAAGGACAACGGACCCTCGCTGCCAAACGTATCATGCGGACAGGAGTTGAACACACCAGTGAAGATTGATTTCCGGAAGAGAAAATGGGGCATTTCCCGTAAGGAACGGTGGAGTCGGTTAGCCCGTGATCTTGATCGTGCCTGAGCTGCCGTCCTCAACTTCACCGATGACCGTCGCACCTCCCGGAGCGTATTCGGGACCCGGTGTTAATGTGTCAAGTAGCCCTTCGACGGCGTCCGGTGGGACGCTCAGGAGGAGGCCGCCGGACGTCTGGGCGTCCGCAAGAATGAGGGCCTGTTCCTCGGCGACGGATTTTTCCACCTGCAGGTGTTCCTCGAGTTGATCGAAGTTACTTCGGGATCCGCCGGGAATGCAACCGTCCCGGGCCAGTTGATCCACGTCGGGAAGGAGCGGCACGTTTTCAAAGGAGAGCCTGGCGGACGTCCCGCTTTCGTCCATCATCTGCTGAAGGTGTCCGAGCAGGCCGAATCCGGTCACGTCGGTGCCGCTTTCGA